>NZ_CAJNOB010000040.1 GCF_905250085.1 Candidatus Methylacidithermus pantelleriae | reverse complement strand
ATCCTTGGCTTGCAGCTAAGAAATTCGAAAACCTGGGGAGGTAACGTTAGCAATAACGAGTGCAAGTGAGTGGCTTGTCACGCAAGGCTCAAGCAACCCAGAGGGACGGGATGATCCTAAGGATGGGCAGAAGGTTTTTCGGACTCCGTGGTCGACTCCTTAGAAAACGAAGCGGTCATGGCTTTCGTGATTCCTTGCGGCCAACAGGGAACCGGCCAGCAAAGCGCAAGAAAAACACATCCTTTGTGGTGATCTCTCGTCATGCGCTCTGGAAAAAGTTGGGAACCTTGGGAAACCACCTCGCCGGTCTTTCCCCTCCTGTAAGAAGAGAACAAGCTCCCGGCGCCCGCTACTAGGGCTCGTTCCTTAGTCGCCCAAGGAAAGCCCACCTGTGGTGGTTGGCTTTCTAAGAGAGTGGCCTTCAGCTAAGGTTCGCGACGAAGCTTTTTCCGGTCGAACTTCCGCCTGGTAAAGGTGAGGCAACTTCTTGCGACGCGGTTCTTCGGAACGGAAAAAGGCGAGAATGCCACGAGCAATGGCTTGAGCCAACTCTTGGCGATAGGAAGAACTGTCCACTAGACGCGCCTCTCTTCGATTGCTGAGAAATCCCCCTTCAACCAGAACGCTGGGCAGTGGATTATCTCGAAGGACTCGGAAACGAGCATGCTTGACCCCCCGATCCCACTCCCCCGTTTCTTTGGCTCCCAGGCGAACGACCTCGTGGTGTATCCGGTGAGCTAGCCAGAGATTGTCCGGGTCGTTCCGGTTACCCACACACCAATGGGTCTGCGAGGAATCAGCAATCAAGTGCCCACCCCCATAAGTGGAAGGTGCTCCGGCCGGAGGTAGGCAATAGGTCTCCACTCCACAGCCTTTGCGGCTGGGTGCATCATTAAAATGAATGCTCACAAACACAAAACCCGGGTGCATACCCGCAATCCGGACCCTTTCTGACAGGGACACGTCCTGATCCAACGTCCGGGTCAATACGACAGGGATCCCGTGCTGGCGCAGGATGCGCGCGAGCCGCAGCGCGGTGTCTAAAGTATAAACCTTTTCCCACTGCCCTAGACAGGAACGAGCGCCCCGGTTCGACCCACCATGGCCCGGATCGATGACCACGCCGTGGTAGCGGATATGAGCCGACGACGGTCCTCGCACGAGCTCTGCCTCAAGTTCCCGCAGATCTGCCCGCGCTAAAAACCATCTTCCTCTTTCCTCTTTAGGCGCATAGGAAAGCCAGTGACGAACTCCATCGAAAGTCGCTACGCGGTCTGCCCGGCGCAGCTGGAAGAGGTGACCAGCTTTCGAAAGGCAAAGGCTTCCAGTAGCCACATCCTGAGTCATCCGGATTCCCTTGGCCCGGCAAAAAGGCTCAAGTGCTTCGTAACTAGCTCGTTGGCCAGGGGCTTTCCGAAAACGACCGTGAGACAAGCCTTTGCGATGGTGCGACCGAGCGTATCCAAGTCCAACCAAAGCAAACAGGCAAAAGCCAGTAGCAGATGCCAAGACGATCCAGCCAGTTGCACGAAGTTTACGGACAGGGGACATTGTCAATGAGCCTAGTTGTACCAACCCACACGGCAGCGCACAAGCGTCCTTGCACCTTTTCTACATATTCCACTTGAAGCCCTTCCAGTTTGCCAAGCTCTTCCTTTACCCAAAGCTCCGCGTTTTTCTTGGAAGAACCCTGCTTAAGAATGCTCGCAAACTGAGCCGCAATCTTTCGCTCGCTTGGTGAAAGGTACCGATTGCGGGAACTCCAGGCTACCCCGTCATGATCTCGGATGACGGGAACCGAAAAAATACGGACCGGGATAAAAAGGTCCCGAACGATTCGCTGCACCAGCTCGAGCTGTTGATAGTCCTTCTCGCCAAAAACAGCAATATCAGGAAGGACGATCCAGAAAAGTTTCACTAAGACCGTCGCAACTCCTCGGAAATGACCGGGCCGGAACCGACCGCAACGATCGACCGAAACGGACTCCTCAATGACCCAGGTAGAAGAATCAGGGAAATAAAGCGTTTTGGGGGCAAAAAGAACATCCACGTGATGTTGGCGGCACAATTGATGGTCTTCCCAAAAAGAACGCGGATAGCGCTCCCAATCCTCATTGGGACCAAATTGGGTTGGGTTTACGTAGAGACTCACAACCAGTCGGTCACACAACCGGCGGGCTTTCGCGATCAAGGCCAAGTGTCCCGGATGGAGTGCCCCCATTGTGGGGACTAGACCCACCCGGTACCGATCCTCTTTCCAGCTGCGAGCCATTCGTTGCATGGTTCGCGGGGAACGCACCACTTTCATAACGGGTTCTTTCCTTTGTCCTTGTGGCTATCCTCTCATACAGAACCGCAATGGAGAAAAAGGATAGGGAATTCCCCCCAACTGGAGGGAGGGGAAGGAGATTTTGCCAATAACTTTGCGAGGAAGTTTCGTTCGGTTGCAAGTGACAAAACTCAGCGACCGGTTAAGCGCGAAACTCGCCAAAAGAAATCTCTTCCCAGCAATCAGGGCACATTCGCTCTCATAGCTAGCGGTTTTTTCCGTTACTCTCCGCTTGATCTGCGGGACCGATTCCCCCAGAAGGAACCGGCAAAGGCGCTTGCCACCCACTAGACGCTTGGAAGGGCCTGCCCTTTGAAAGCCGCGGTACCCCTTGGGATGGGTACACGAAGCCAATCCTCTTCTTTTCTTGCGGCTTGACTTGGGAGGTCCGGGGACCTTGAGGATGGGAGCGGTGGTCACCACTAACGATTGCTCCTTCTCTATTCGCAGGGGCCGTGCTCGGACGTACAAGCAAAGCCCTTGCCCAAAGCCTGATTCCGGCCGCCGACCTACTTCCGCCAAGCCGAAGCCCGCTTGTTTGATAAAAAAAGTAAAAAGCCCTTTGACTGGGTTCCTTGTGTCACACCCACTAGCTAGAGACCCCACGGGAGTATCCAGATCTGATCGAAGTTAACTAGCTAGGTGTCATACCCATTAGCTAGAGACCCCACCCCAAAGGGGAGCCTGCACATGAAGAAGCAGCCCACGAGTATGTCGCTTGGCCAAGCTGTAAGGGAGGGGGATTTTCGAACACCGAGAGTGGTTCGATCTTCCAAATTGTGGTTCCGTCGGCCAGAGGGTGCTCCCCCGCTGTGGAACAGGTTTCAGTACGAACGCCATCGAGGAAAAAAAGATATGTATGACATGTAGCCTTTTCCCTTTGTTACAGGAAGCCAAACGTGAGGGATCTCTTCCCATTTGCCCTCAGAACCGATCTCTTTGCCCAACCACACGCGTCCCCTGCGTCGCCGTATCTCCTTTTGGCGGCTATAAAGAGACACAAACCCTACAAAGGCCTTGCTAGGTACTGTTTCGCGTTTCGGGTCCATCACTTCGACGTCACTTGCTTCATCCCATCCTCATGCCCGTCAACGCAACTCCACCATCGGGTGTAAAACTGGAATGGAAAAAGAAAGCGAAACAAAAGACAAACAATGGGAAAAAACTCCGAAGGCCCACGCAATATCGGCTCCAGGGAGAAAATGCCCCTTCCTTTTTCTGGCCGACTAAACTCTTGCACTGCGGCCAAACCCCCGCATGGAAAACCAACCGGAGAGGGTCAGCCCCAATTCCTTTTCCTTTGAGCCGCTTCCATGGTTGGGCTTTCGCCAGGCAAACCTGTTCATCTGGCTGGGCCCTTGCTAGCGTCAAGCGTGGACGATCGCTTGGTCACCTTCTTCTTTATTGCCGCTGTCTTTGTCCTGCTTGGTGTTGACCTTTTTGCCGCCGCCCCGAAGCGCGGCAAGCTCGCTTGGACCCGGGCGCTAGCTCTGCAAGGGCTGTGGATGGCACTAGCTTTGGGTTTTCTTTTGTGGCTCTGGTCATCTCGGGGTGTAACCAAGGCCCTTGAGTTTGTCACGGGCTATGCCATTGAGTATGCGCTTAGCCTCGATAATCTTGCGGTTTTTGTTCTGGTCTTTCGCATCACACGAGTCCCAGAAACACACCGGCGCTCGGTCCTTTTCTGGGGGATCCTGGGCGCACTGCTCATGCGAGGTGTGGCGATTGTAGTGGGATCGGAACTTCTTCGGCGGCTGGAGGTTTTCACCTACGTTCTGGCCCTCCTACTGGTTGTCGGAGGTCTTTCCTTCCTTCGGCGGGCGTCCACACACCATACCGGCCCTGCCCAGCCAAAGCTTTGGAGCTATCTCTGGCGAATTTTACCTGTAACTCGGCAGCTTCACGGATCGCGGTTCTACATCTATCAGGCCGGACAGCTACGACTAACTCCCTTGGGGATCGCTCTTCTTTTGATTGAGTCGGCCGATCTGGTCTTTGCCCTGGATTCCATCCCCGCCATTTTTGCTGTGACGACCGATCCATTGATTCTCTTTACCTCGAACGCCTGTGCGATTCTTGGGCTTCGCTCGCTCTACTTTCTCGTAGCTTCCGGGTTACAGCATCTCCGCTACCTTGACGAGGGGTTGGGAATATTACTAGTCATTCTCGGTATCGAAATGGCGCTCAAACCTTGGTGGGAGCTCCCTCCGTCCTATAGCCTGGGGATCGTGATTGGGGTCCTGGGTGGAACTACCCTTGCCTCTCTTTGTCCTTCCAAGGGTGAACACAAGCGGAGCAAGGCTAGCTAGCTTTGGCCCAAAAAAAGAGGCTTGGTACGGCCACTCACGTATCCCGTGCCCTCCTACGGGAACGAAAACGACCGGCCATCATGGGAAACCGACTCTTAGGTGGGTTCTTCCCCAAACAGAGGAGGCTCGGGCGGTTCGTCTTTTTCCCGCTCTTGTTTGCGCTGTGCCTCCCGCATCTTTTCCAAAAGCTCCGACATGTCCTCTACTTCTTCCCAAACTTCCTGGCTAACGAACACTGGCCGTTTGGCCTGAATCGCCAGGGTTAGGCAATCGCTGGGCCGGGCATCAATTTCCACGATCTTCTTGTGAACCTCGTTCTCGGCTCGCAGGATGAGGCGGGCATAGTACGTGTTGCTACGAAGCTCGTTAATGACCACCCGTTCGATATTGATGGAAAGAGCCTCAAAGATGAGCCCAATCAGCTCATGGGTGAGCGGGCGCTCGTTTCGCTCCCCGCGCAAGGCCATTGCAATGGCTCTTCCCACGTAACTATCCACGTTGATGACAAAAACCTTCTCCTCGTTCCCGAGAAAAACGGCAAATCCCTGGGGACCCGTCGGCAAAATCCCCATAACTTCCACTGGGACAACCTCGGTCTTCATACGCCTACAAACCTTCTACCATGATCAGAAGATGACTTCAAATGAAACCACTGGTTGTTTTGCCTGGAGATCCTCGGCACCTACGGCAAAAGTTCGGTGAATTTTGCTTCTCTCCTATTGTCAAAGGCCACGGGGGTTTTATATTGCGCGCGATGACAAAATCCAGTTCGGCCTGGGGCCCCGGCCAATCAGCACAGCTTTACGGGGTCACGGGCTGGGGGGCGGGATACTTCTCGGTCAACGCTCGGGGGCATGTCAGCGTTCGTCCCGTGGGAGAGAACGGTCCGGAACTTGACCTGTGGGAAGTGGTGGAAGCGAGTCTCCATCGCGGGTTAGAACTCCCGATTCTCCTTCGCTTTCAAGATCTTTTGCGGCACCGGGTCCAAGAACTCCACCGGGTGTTTGAAGAAGCTGCACAGGAAGCCGGCTATCAAGGAGGATACCAGGCGGTTTTTCCCATCAAGGTCAACCAGCTGCGAGAGGTTGTAGAGGAAATTTTAGACGCGGGAGCTCCGTACCATCACGGGCTTGAGGTGGGGTCCAAACCCGAACTGTTTGCAGCGTTAGCGATGCACCGGGATCCCGAAAGTCTCATTGTTTGTAACGGTTATAAGGATCGTGCCTTCATTGAGGCGGCCCTTTTGGGTAGAAAACTCGGCAAACGGATCTTTTTGGTCGTCGAGAAACTCGAGGAACTTCCCACCATTCTTTCGGCGTCCCAGTCCCTGGGTGTGCAACCGCTTTTAGGCATCCGCCTGAAACTGTCGACCAAGGGGCAAGGGCGATGGGCACGCTCAGGAGGAGAGGAAGCCAAATTTGGCCTTTCGACAGCAGAGCTACTCCAGGCACTCCGCTGGATCGAGGAGTGCGGGATGATCCACGGGGTAGAGCTTCTGCATTTCCACATCGGTTCCCAAATCCCGGATATCTTGGCAATCAAGCGAGCTGTTCGGGAAGCGGCTCGCTATTACGCGCGCCTTCGCCAGCAAGGGGTAAAACTGCGCTACCTGGACGTGGGAGGGGGTTTAGGAGTAGACTACGACGGGAGCAGTTCCAGCCGCGAGAGTAGCATCAATTATACCCTGGCCGAGTACGCGCGGGACATCGTGTACAACGTGCTCGAAATTTGCCAGCAGGAGGGGGTTCCCCATCCAACCCTGGTGACAGAGACTGGAAGAGCCCTGGTCGCCCATCACTCGGTTCTGGTTGTTAATGTGCTGGGGGTTATCCGCAAGACTCCGGTTTTGGTTCCTTGTCCCAATGGGAACCCCCACAAACTGGTACGAGATCTCTTAGAGCTAAAAGCGACGGTAAACCAAGGGAATCTTTTGGAGCACTACCACGACGCTCTCCAGATTAAGGAAGATGCACAGGCGATGTTTGACCTCGGGCTATTGGATTTATCCACCAAGGCACAGATTGAAGCACTCTACTGGGAACTTTTGGAAAGGATCCTGGCGCTCTACGGAGCGCGGCGATCCATACCGGAAGAACTCCGGACGGTGAAAGATCATCTGGCCGACCGTTATCTTTGCAATTTTTCGGTCTTCCAATCCTTGATTGATTACTGGGGTCTCAAGCAGGTCTTTCCGGTTATGCCCATTCACCGGTTGTTGGAGAGACCAACGCGGCAGGGAAGGCTTGTTGATATCACCTGTGATTCTGATGGGCAGATTGCCGATTTCGTAGGCCCGCACGGAGAGGTTGCGCCCACCCTGCCCCTCCACCCGGTGGACAAGGAGCCTTATTATCTGGGGATTTTTCTGGTAGGTGCCTATCAAGACATCATGGGCGATCTCCATAACCTTTTTGGCCGGGTGAATGAAGCACACGTGTTTCTGGATCCCGATGAGCCTGGAGGCTTCTACATTGAGGAAACGATCCCTTCCTTGAAAATTCGAGAGGCTTTAAGCCTGGTCCAATATGAGGCTCCCACGATCCTAAGGGCGATGAAAACCCAGGTGGATCAAGCCATTCGATCGGATGTTCTCAAGCCAACGGAGGGAATGCTTCTTTTGGAGGCCTATGAGCGAGGCTTGGAAGGATCTGCGTACCTGGCCCTGGGGCAAAACGAAAAAGAGCCACCTCTCTCCAAGCGGCCGTGACACAGCACACAAAAAGCCCCTTTCAACAAGATCTGGATCGTTCCTCGGAACGCGATCATTCATTAGCCTCACGGCCTCCTAGCTGAACCTTCGTCAGGTTTTTGACCTTTGTCGGTGCAAGTCAAGGAC
>NZ_CAJNOB010000039.1 GCF_905250085.1 Candidatus Methylacidithermus pantelleriae | reverse complement strand
TTATCTTGTTACACTTTTCCTGGCCTTGGCCTTGCAAACGGTTATCACCTTGTTGTCCTCTTCTTTACCCCGGCAGTGTTACAGATCGGTGGCAGAATTGTGACAATTGTGTAACAAATGCGCCTGGACCCGGCGTGGCCTGGCGTGGGAATCCGGAAAACCCCCACTCGTGTCCAACTAGCTTGCCCGGAAGATGCCGAGTTGTAAGCTAGGGGATATTTTTTTTCTTGCCGGTCCCGTGTCCCCTTAAAAAAAGGGTTAAAAGCAAGGCCCTATGCCTTCTTCCCACGGGTAATGCACCCTTAGACCAGAGAGAGGCCTCTTTCTCAAACCCTAGGGAAGCACAAGCTTTCCCGTTGTTGCCGCACCTTCCCAAGATCGACGGTCGAACCGCTTAGGTAAGGCATGACCTAGCGGGGCCATTTCCTTCTGATTTGCAGCGCCAAGGGGTGGCCTTTTCGGTTCTCGCGAAAGAAACGCCCGGAGAAGACCGGCAGGATGATACTTCCTCGAGCCTTGGCAAAATACTTGGCTTTGAGGCACGTTACCGTTCGGCTGTAAAAGAGAAACAAAGCGTAGCCAAGCCCTGCGAACCCCAAAGGCTCGTGGGCCAAAATCTCTTAGGCCGGCAGCACCCGCCCTCTGTTTCCCTGCAAGGGAAGCACGCGTGATACTGGAAAAGGTGGCTCGTCAAATCGGAAGGAAATCCGCTACTTCTTACGGCAAAGAAATCCATCTTTCGACTCTTAAAACTCCTCCAGGGATCCCCGTTGTCTTCCAAGAGGCCATTTAGCCCCTCCGGAAAGCAGGGTTAGCTTAGCACACAAGGCTTGTCTGACCGCTGGTGAGACGGCCTATCGCCCGACCTATTCGCCAGAAGAATGAAGCGCTTGCACTTTTCTTGTAACCCTGGTTAAAGAGAGAATTTGAGGCAGTGGAGTCTGCCGGTGCCCTCGATTGGGACGAACCCTTCCTGGTGGAAGCGATGACTCCTAGCGCAAAAGCGCGCAAGGAGTTAGCAACTGGATGAACGGTCAGCGGTTCCCAACCCGGAGGGGAAGAGCCCGAGCCCGCGCAAAACCGCTTTTTGAATCAGACGCCTCGGAACCTTTTGGGATCGGGATTCTGGCTTGGATTGGGATCGTGGGGTGTGCCAGTCTCCTTTTTCCATGGCGCTGCCAGAGTGCGTCCCCCGATAGCCCATCCCCTCCGAAGTCTCAACAGAAGAATCTCCACCGCGCCGACGAAAGAAAAGTGCTTCTTAGAGCCCTTGCCCACGCAACACAACAACCAGGGTCCTGGAAACCGGCCACTCCGAAAGACGACTGGAGTCGAGGAGCCTGGTGGGAAATCTTTAGAGATCCTGGCCTCGATCAACTAGAAGCTCAAGCCGAATTAGGGAACCAATCGATCCGAATCGCCCTGGCCAATGTACTCGCTGCTCGGGCCGGCGTCGCGGTCGCCTACAGTGCGTTTTTCCCGCACATTAGCTTGAAACCTTATTATCATCGCTGGAGGAAAAGCAAAGACATCCCTCCGATCTCCAACGTTCCATCGCTTTTAGTTCGTTCCAATGGAACCAATGGTTTGCCCCCCTCTGGCACACCGATCGGATCCACTCAGTTCTTTGGTTTTCGGTATCCCACGGACATGTGGCAAGTGCTCCTGGAGTCAAGCTGGGAACTGGATCTTTGGGGCAAACTCCGCAGACAACTCGAAGCTGCCCAAGCGGAAGCCCAAGCTACTCAGGCCGAGTTTGAAGCCATCCGGCTCTCGGTTCATGCGGAGCTCGCTCAAGCCTACTTCCTTTTACGTTACCTGGATCGCCAACTTGAGATTTATCGAAAAATGGTTGCCGTTTCGCAAGATAATCTCAAGAGAGCCCAGACGCTCTTTCAGACAGGGCTAGCTACTGCGTTGGACGTAGCCCGCGCTCGAACCGAGCTGGCCCGTATCCAGACCGCCCTTTACTCGGTCGAAAACCATCGAGCCCAAACGGAAAATGCCATCGCCCGGTTAGTTGGAAAGCCCAGTTCTGAGTTCCACCTCCCGCCAAGTCCTCTCAAGGG
This sequence comes from Candidatus Methylacidithermus pantelleriae, assembly GCF_905250085.1. Lineage (GTDB taxonomy): Bacteria > Verrucomicrobiota > Verrucomicrobiia > Methylacidiphilales > Methylacidiphilaceae > Methylacidithermus > Methylacidithermus pantelleriae. The sequence continues at coordinate 6,317 of NZ_CAJNOB010000039.1, read as the reverse complement.
AGAACCGCCTCCCGTACCCATGGGGTTGCCTTCCGAGCTACTCGAGCACCGTCCGGACATTGCCGCAGCGGAAAGAGAGGTAGCCAGCGCCAACGCGGAAATTGGAGTCGCCATAGGAGCGTTCTTTCCCAAGGTGAGTTTGGATTCCTTTTTCGGGTACAATAGCATTCATACAGGAAATCTTTTCACTTGGCCTTCCGTCTCGTGGCTTTACGGCCCCCTTTTGGACCTTCCCGTTTTTACCGGGGGACGCTTGCAGGCCAATCTCGTCCGAGCCCGTGCGCAGTATGAAGCAGCGGTGGCCAGCTATCGGGAGAAAGTTTTAGCGGCCTTTGAAGAGGTAGAAAACGCCCTTGCCAGCGTGCGCCTTCTCGATGAGCAAGCAGTCGCCCAGCGCCAGTGGGTAGCAGCGGCTCGTGAGCAATACGACTTAGCGCTAGCACGTTTTGAACAGGGGTTAACGCATTATATCGAGGTGGATACGGCAGAAAGTAGCTGGCTTACCGCTCTTCTCTCGGAAGCGCAGCTACAAGGAGAAAGATTTATCGCTCGAGTCGCGCTTATCCGAGCTCTTGGAGGAGGATGGAAAGAGTCCTCCCTCCGATCTTTGGAATCCCCGCAAAAAGACCGGTCCCCTGGATCAGCAGTATCACTATCGAAAGCGCGCAAGGAAAAGCGATGAAGGAAAAAAAAGATACTCCGAGCGGAATGCGATTGGGTGTCATCCAAGTCCTGATAGGCGTTGCAAGTCTTTTTGCCCTTTGTAACGGCCCTTCCTTTACCGATCTTATGGCCTACACGGTAGCGGAATTGGGAGAGAGTCCCAGCCACGGGCCGTGGATGAATGGAACGTTTTTCTCGGGGTTGGGCATTGGGGTGATTGCAAGCAGCCACCTTTCTCATCGCTTCGGTCGCCGTCCGATATTTGTTTCCGCTGCCCTAGGACTCGCTCTTTCTTCCTTTTTTTGCGCCCTGACCATCAATTATTATCTCTTCCTTGGCGGGCGTGCCTTTCAGGGAGTCTTTTCCGGGCTACTAGCTATGACCGGGCAAGGGCTTCTGATTGAGTGTTATCCTGCCGAGCTACGGGAAATACCGATCCTCCTTTGGTCGATGGTTGTCATTGGGCCGTTTAGTATCGGGCCGGCCATTGGAGGAGGCGGAAAGGAGTTTTGGGGACACGAATGGTTAAGCTGGCGGTCGTGGTTCTGGATCAATGGGATCGTAGCCGCTGGAGCTGGCCTAGGGGCCCACTTGCTTCTCCCGCAGTGGGCGGGCAGAGCTACCAGAGAGCGACGGTTGGACGTTGTGGGCTTGTTACTCCTTTCCGTCTGGTCTTTCTGCTATGCAATTGCCCTGTGCATGGGGGATGATTACGAGTGGCTGATTTCCCCTCATATCCGTCTTTTAGTTTTTTTCGGTACCTTTTCGTTAGGGCTCCTCTTCTTTTGGGAACTTGGAAACCGCCACAGAGTCGTAGATGTGACTCTCTTCCTGCGGAGAAACTTTCTGATCGGGACATTTGGATTGGCTTGGGGGTTTTGTCTCTTTTATGGGCTGTGGGGAACGGTGCTTGTGCGAACACAATCCACGTGGGGATTTGACCCACTCCTAGCGGGATTCATCTACGTACCTATGGTGTTTATCTCACAGCCGCTTGTTTACGCTGGAGTCCGTTTCTTTCATCGTTTTGACGCAAGAATCCTCGCCTCGTGTAATCTCCTTGTCTTTGCCTTGTACTGCTTATTGGTAAGCTCGTATGACTTTTTCCGGAAGCGTTCCTTCTGGCTTGATTATGTTGGACTTCAGATTGTCCAGGGGATCTGGTTAGGGACCTTCCTCTTACCGCTAACGCGCATTGCTGTAGCAGGGCTTTCCCCTGCGAAGGAAGCCGCTGCTGTGGAGCTTTCCGGTGCTCTTCGTGTAACGTTGCAAGGCTGGTCTTCTCCCATCATTGGAACCATCCTCTACCACCGTTCCGCATTCCATAAATGGCGCTTGGTCGAGTGGCTGCCGCCCAATCATCCGTTTCTTTCGGAACTTTTTTCTCAATGGGCATCGGCCGGTATTTCAAAGGAAAAGCTTCTTAAGCTTTTGGACCGCCAGGCACTCGATCGGGCAACGGTCCTTGCTCTGGACGATGCGTTCCGGATCTGTGCATGGATTTTTTTGGCGATGGCTCTTTTGGTGTGGCTGAGCCGCCCCAATCCACTCAAAACAAACGGCTACAAAAAGAGATGAAGGACTTTCCTTCCGAAGACCTAGAGCCGCCTAATTCGCAGAGCAACCACAGGGGTGCCTTTGCGCTACGCAAACTTCAAAAGCGTCTTCGTTCCTTTTCCCTGCGGGCCCAAGCGTGGGGCAAGGCTCTAAGAGAGGAAGGATGGGAAGCCGTCCCCTTGACAGCCAAGGTCCTTACTGTTGTACTCGCGCTGGTTCTTCTAGCCTGGTTCCTCTACGAAAGCCTGTGGGTCACCACCAATGACGCCTACGTAACAGGAAACGTGGCCCCCGTCAAAGCCCAAACCAGCGGGACAGTGGTTGAAGTCCGCTACGAGGACACCCAATTCGTCCGCAAGGGGGAGGTCGTTGTACGGCTGGATGGGCTCAAACAAAAAGTGGCGTTAGAACGGGCAATATCCGAGCTAGGAAATGCAGTTCGCAAGGTTGAGAATCTTTTTAGCCAGGTAGAATCGTTGCGCCATAAGATTGCTTCCCAGAAAGCCGAATTGGAAAGGCTCAAATACGATTTGTCCCTGTACCGCAGTGGGAGCCAAAGCGGAGTCATTTCCCAACAACAGGCGGTGGACACCCAGTGGAAGGTGCAGGAACTAGAAGCTACGATCCGCCAGCTGGAAGCGGACCTGGCTGGCGCCGATGCCATGGTTCACGGCACATCGGTCTACGACAATCCCTTGGTGACCCTCGCTGCGGCTCACGTGAGAGACGCTTATCTGGATTGGGTTCGCCGCAACGTTGTCGCCCCCGTTTCGGGCTACGTGGCCAAACGGACCGTGCAACCAGGAGACCAGATCTCACCCGAAAAGCTCCTGATGACGATCGTCCCGTTGGACTACGTTTGGGTTGTGGCCAACTACCGGGAAACCGAGCTTCGCCGTGTCCGTCCCGGACAACCAGCGTCTGTTGTGGTTGATCTTCAGGGAAGGCGCATTACCTATCACGGAATAGTTGAAGGTCTTCTACCCGGAACGGGAAGCGTTTTTTCCCTTTTGCCTCCCGATAACGCCACAGGAAATTACATCCATGTTGTGGAGAGGTTAGGGGTGCGAATTCGACTAGATCGAAAAGAACTGGAAAAGCATCCGCTGCAACTAGGCCTTTCGGTGGTTGCGCGCATTTGGACATGGGGAAAAGACCATTCCGTGTTGGAACCACTCACGCAAATCCCTCCCGACGTTTACCATAATGATTATCACTCTCGCTGGTACGAGGAGGAGCTGGAAGGAGCCGATCGAGTCATTCAGGAAACCATTGAGAGGAATCGTCGTCACCCGGAAAAGGAGCTGCAAACTCTGGGTTCAATGCCCTGAGGAGAGATGGATCACCGGGTCACAAACAATCATTGGCGCTTAAGAAGTAAGTAGGACATTTTTTATTTTCTCTGGAAGAATCTTTGGTTTGGTTGGATCCTTATGTTTCGCCACATCTTAGTTGGATACGATGGGTCTACCATGGCGGAGCATGCACTCCTTCTAGCAGCGGCCATTGCCGAGCGATTTGGCTCGCAATTGAGCGTGCTTTCCGTCATTCATCCCCCGGGGTCGGATCAGGACATTGAATTTGAGGTGGAACGGCAGAAACTTTCCGAGAGCCTAAACGACGTCGCAGCCCGGCTCCAAAGACGAGGGCTTTTGGTAGTAACGGAGCTTGTGGAGGGAGATCCTGCCGAGGAGCTCTTGCGCTGGGCAAACCGGCACCAGGTTGATCTTCTTGTGGTGGGAAGACGCGGCCTTTCTCGCTGGGAGTACTGGGTCTTGGGCTCCATTTCGGAACATGTCATTCGCCATGCTCGCTGCCCAGTTTTGGTTGCGGAGCCAGTAGCGATGGCCAAAGACACCGGCTCCTCCCAGACCTGAGGCATCAGGATCTTTCGATTCGAAGAGAGGAATTAACCCCGATTTTGGCAGAAGCCTAGCTCACGCAGGCGCTGACAGGTAGCTTCAATTCTTACATGCTTAGTTGCGGGAGCAAACCCAAGCGCACGGGTAATTTCGTTTTCCCGGGCTTCAAGGTGATTATCCTCGAACTCAAAGATCTTGTTGCAATCCAAGCAGATCAAGTGGTTATGCTCCGGATGCGTTGCGTAATTAGGATCGTAGTAACGCTCTCCTCGATCCAAGTCCAGTCGATGCAGTAGCCCAGTTTCCAAAAGGAGAGGAAGAGTCCGATAAACGGTTGCCCGCGAAACGGAGGGGACCAGTTTGCGAGCCTCTTCCAGAAGCTCCTCCGCGGTAAAGTGCCGAGAGGATCCAAACGCGGCCTCGATAATCGCCGTACGTTCCTTGGTTACCCGAAGCCCTTTTTTCCGCAGGTGCTCAACTACCTGGTCACGAATTTCCTTGGAATCCATGAACGTTCTACCATGAAAGTTTGGCCCACACGTATCCCCAAAGTCAATCTCCCAGAGCACCTTCGACCGGCTCCTGTTTTAAGGTCTCCAAAAACCGCTTAATTGCGGGAGAAAGCACGCGGCCTGCCTTGCAGAGGATCCCCAGGGGCCGGTAGTAGCTTTGGCCAGCAAACTCTACCTTGCAGAGCGTGCCGGTTTTTAGCTCCTGTTGGACCGTAGCAAGGGGCACCACGGAAATGCCCGCTTCGATCTCAACCGCTCTTTTGACCGTCTCAATATTGTCAAATTCCATTACCGGCCGGAGTTCCAAGCCCCTTTCTCGGAAAATCCGGTCGATGGCTTTGCGGGTAGGAATGTCGGACTCAAAGCCGACAAACTTCTCTTTGGCTACCTCAGCCAGTGTGACTTCCTTGCGCTGGGCAAAGGGATGGGAGGGATAACAGATGACCACCAGCCGGTCCTTCCGGAACGGTTCCACACGGATCGTTTTTCGCTGAACAGGATAGGCCACAAGACCAACGTCAGACAGTCCGTCCTGGACATCTTCATAAACCTGCCGGGCATGGCGATACTCGATCCGAACATTGACCTCCGGATATTCCTTAAGAAAACGCCTCAAGTAAGGAGGCAACTCGTGCAAGCCAATGCTATAGACCGTAGAAACGCGGATCACGCCAGACACGACGTTGCGAAGCTCGGCCAGCCGGTTCTGCAAGCTCTGGTAGAGATTAACGATCTCCTTAGCCGATTCATAGAAAATTTGTCCCTCCCGCGTGAGCGAAAGATATTTGTTACCTCGGTCAATGAGCGGAACGTGGAATCGCTCTTCCAACGCACGGATCTGCTGGCTGACCGCGGACTGCGAGATAAAATTTAATTGCGCAGCCTTGCTGAAGCTGCGAGAGTCGACCAGATCCTGGAAGACTTTAAACGTTTCAATTTGCACAATTAAATCGTAAGAGATTCTTATAGCGTGTCAATCCCGTTTCCAGGGTGCTCCTCTTGAACGCAGCCGCTGCAGCTAGGCCTGTAAAGGGTCCGGAAAAAATGGGCGAGCTCGGACAGCGAAGAGAAACACTCCGTGCCCAAAGATCGATCTACTTGCCACAACCAAAGGATAGCCCCACTGGGCACATCACGAGAGTCGTGCGATGAGGAGTAACGGATCTTGGCGCAAATCGCACCCAGGGAGCATTAACCAAATATCTCCTTTCTCTTCAGGTGCTTCTGGCACATGACTTGCCTTCCCCATCAAACAAGGCCAAGGGCTCAGCTTTACTTTTTGACTCGCTTGGGTTGGTAACCGTCTGAGCCAATTGTGGTGTAGAAAGATTTTCTTCCATCTTGGATTGGCTAACCGACGGTCCTTTTTTGTTCGGACCGGTTGGTTAGTTCGATACCTTCTTTGAATGGCCTCTCCAGTGGCTTGGCTAGGTTGGACACGTTCCCCTGATAGGTCGCCATCCTTTTCTTGGGTGCATCGGTCCACTCTATCGATCCTAACCAAAATCGTTTTTCTCTTGACCCACCGCTCCTTAAACCATGGACGAAGGTTTCCCTACCCGGCTGGCATAATCGAGGACGCCGGGGGTTACCGGAAACCATGCGGGCTGGAGGAAAAGGAGCTCTCCACGGCGAGGGATGGGTGAAACGGGGGTTGGAGCTAGGTGGAAAAGAAGCTCGATCGCAAGGATTCCCTGCGGGGAACGAGTCTTGTGCTTTATGA
>NZ_CAJNOB010000038.1 GCF_905250085.1 Candidatus Methylacidithermus pantelleriae | reverse complement strand
GAATGAGTCAGGGCTGGATCGATCCGCAGCTGTTCATGCGCGTTGAGATCTTCCTAGTCCGCACAATCTCTAAAAACAAATCCCAGCCGCAACACTCGCTTCCCCTACATCCTGTCATCCAAGTCTGCCTCTTTTTTGCTCGTTTTCGTCCCCTTCCGTTAGTCTCGTTCTAGCTCGGGAAAACGGCCTTTCCATTCGATTCTGCCACCTTTTCCTTCTACATCGCCCCTGATGATAAGTTTTCCTGATTAGTAGAGAAGGCACGTTTTCGTCGGTAAACGATCGATTTTTGCTGCGTTCGTTTGTGCCAAAACGATTCTGGACTGTTTACTTTCTCGATGCTTTCAGAGCAAAAAGGTGCAAGGTGTTTGCTAGAGAAGCAAACACAACATTCATTTCTCGGGGCCGATAAATTGAGTCAACGTCGCTGGTGCGTTCTGCCAAACAGACTGCCAAAATTGGACAAACGATTTAAACGCTGGTCCGCTGGCAGCAATGAGCAAAAGAATGCCGCAGAGAATAACTCCCACAGGGGCGTATGTCGGGACTCGCCCAAACACAGCAACAAAAAGACCGAGAAAAATGATGGCAAGAGCCAAGGCGTCCAAGCCCATCGAGGTTAACTTTTGAAGCACACCACTTTTGGGGTCACCAAGTACGATGCTTAAAGCTTCGTGCGGGGATTTTGACGTGTCATCAGAGGAATAAGTGTCTTGTGCCATAAGCGGCCCAGTAGTGACATAGAGAACAAAAAGAAGGAGGAAGAAAGACGACAATCCGTATCGCCGAACCTTTTTTAAGCACAAACACGCAGGAAGTCTTTGGGGATTTTCTTCCATTTCCAACACGTGCTTTAGTCTACGTTTCTCTTGCAAATCGATCTTTTTGGGCATGATGACGCAACCTTTTTCTGCTAGCTGCTGGTCTGAACTGACCGGTATCGGTATAACCTGTGTGCCACGCTCTCTCATTTTCGACTCCAAGCGAATTCCCAAAAAAGGGGGAAATTTGCAGCTCGTCGACGCCAGCCGATCGGCCAGTGCAAAAGTTTCCCGCTCCTTGGATGTCCGGGTTTGCTCCCAATGGGAGCCTGGAGCGCGACTTGCACTTGGTTCTCGCGCAAAAGACATGCGCATTTCCCGTGGGTCGCAAGCGAAGTGTTCGTACAAAGTCCCTCTGAGCGCTCCCGAAACTGGATGGCAGTACTGGGCATGCCAAGGTGAATTTCTTTGGATACAAATTTTAATGGAAAAAGCCGTATTGGAAGTAGAAAACGTTCCACCCCCTCTGCAGAAGGGAATCCGCTGAAGGAGGAGCCCGAGGTCAAATGAGATGTCTTTCCCGGAAGCCAACCAGTGCTTTCCATCCTACAATCTGTAATAGGCTTTTCTGTCTTGACTGGCTGATGAAACGTTGGTCGGCCTGCAAAATTTTTCCCAAGCAAACCGGAACAAGAGGCAGCGATCTGGCATAGTGCCATTTTGGACGCCTGGACGTTAGTTTGCAGAGTGTTTGTGCGCGGTACCCACCGAGGCAAGCCCTAGGCAGCAGTGTGCGTAGGCTAAGATGGCCTAGAGATTGTTTGGCCACGGTTTGCTCAAGGACCGAGCTGCTTTCAAAAGAAGCACCTAGCGCACAAAATAACCTTCGAGGAAAATGGGCTGCGCTTGAAAGCTATGCCTTGAGGCATTCCTAAGTTACGGGACCAAAACAAGGATTGGCTTCCAGCGTGGAACGAGGTGGAGCTTGAGTCGAGCCAATAGTTTCCGTTGTCGTTAAGCCGGACGCGTTAGTTCGTCGAAGGCCAGCTGTTACGCACTGCCCTTCCGACAGTTTTGTTCGCATGGAAGCTTAGCGTCCTTGAGCTACCTACGCTTAAAGGCGCCGTACGCAAGGCAACGGGCTTAGCACCCTGCTGTCGTCCGTAAGACCCGCTGGGTAGCAGCGCGGCGAAATCCGTGCGCGCCCCGGTAACGCCAAAGGTTACAGTCGAATCCGATGCACACGGGGGAGCAGACGATATCCTTTCAGGAGCGCTTGAGCGAGGGATTTAGGCTTTGGATGGAGCAGGGTATTGATAAAAAGCCTTCCTCGATAAATCCAGCCCTCCAAAAGAAAATTGGAGGCGGAATCCTTCTCGATTTTAGCTTCCCACTTTCCCTTTTTCTTTTGGCCTGGCTCAAAAAAGGCTGAAAATCCTGAAGCCAGAGGCAGGCAAGCCGGAAGATCCGCGTACGCACCGGTGCGTACGCGTGCTCCCCTGGCTATGGCTGCGTAAGCAAAATTTTATCGTTTCAGCCTTTCGATCCCGTCCCAACGCCTCAAGGAGTCCGTGTCCTTTGCTCTTCCGAGCTTCGCAAGAGAAGATCGGCGGGTGGAAAAGTTTTTAGGCTCCCGCGCGGTTTTCTCCTAGATTTAAAAAGCGATTCAACTTTTTTGCGACATGCCTTGTAATCCAGGATCGGGGCCGGTAGAAGGAAATTACTCTACCCACCACCATGGTCCCGCTCGCTGCACGCGGACCGACTGGGCATAATCAAATAATCAACCTCATCGTTTTGAGACCTTGGGCTGAAGGCTCGGAAACCGGGCAAGCAAAAAGGGTAGCCTCGAAACGCGAAGGAGGCTTAGACAAAGCCTCCAGTCGGATTAGGCAGAGGTTTTTCGTGTGTGTGAAACAGGCCGCCGGTTGAAGAAGCGACATGGGCTAGCCATGATCGGCACTCCCCTTGCAGCCACAGGGCGCACGGCGCCCGCCGTTGCTGCTACGCGAGACCGGAAACCCCGGAGCGAAAGGCGGTTTGGGGATAAGCTTAGCTTGCGATCATCCACCGGCTGGTTATCTGGACTGAGAGCGCTTGTGCTCCATTCCAAGATCTCGCTTACTTCCAAACCGGCTGTAGGGGTTCACATTTCCAAATAGTTTCGAACTTCCCCTATCGAAAAGTGACAACAACAAAATACCCCCGCCGATGCGAACAAGTTTCATAAATGAAATTGGACCCTGAATCAGGGGTGTATCATCCTCACTTTTAGTGTCATCACCGCCTTATTTTTCCGCAAAGCCCATTTGTCGAAGCTTTTCACATAATTGCATGCGGCCTAAATTTTCTCTGCAATTGTCTGTATACTCAATTTAAGCAACTTGTTATATTTTGTTCCTTTTTGGTTCTCTTGATACTTAATTTCTGCTAGTGGAGTCTCTTGTTTCTTCAGCGGCATCCCTTTCAGGCGCTGGCTAAACTTCCGCTATCTAGTGACGTAAGTGACTGCCGCAGAACGTTAGGAGTTTTTCGTTCTGCCTACATGGCCCATTGGGGTGGGCGGTCGAAGAGCGGGAGCAAGTCGAGCTTTTGGAGCAGTGCGTTGATCTCGGCGGGGATCTTGGAGAAAAACCCGACGAAGGCCTGTCCCTGGGGAGTGAGCCGGATCCATCGGATCGTTTGCAGGGAGCGAAGCACCTTCGGCACTTCTTCGGTGAACCCCTTGGCTAGCCATTCGACTCTGAGGCGGGCGCTTATCCAAAACGCCAGGAAGCAGATCCTGACGTGGTTGCGAACACGATCTGGGCGCCAGTGGTAGACCGGCCGGACCTCGAGGTAGCTTTTGAGTTCTAAAAAAGCGGCTTCGACCTCGGCGAGCCGCTTGTAGTGGGTCAGCACCTCCTGAGGAGAAGTCTTGGCGGAGGGGAGGTTGGTTTCCAAAAGATACCAGCCGTCGATCGCCTCTTCTTCTTGGATCCGCTCCTGGTTGAGCTTCCACCAGAACCGACCTTTGGCGTCGATTCCGTACTGAAAGTACTTATGGGTCTGAATCCGCTGGAGCGCCCGGCCGACCCGGCTGCCGAGCTCGACTGGGTCCGCCCCCTTGCGCGTTGCGTTGGCAATCTGGCGTAGTTCTTCCTCTCCGCGGGCAATGCAGCTCTGCCGCCGCTCCCGATCCCGCATCGCACGCCACTCCCCTCCGGCCACCACGTACCGGACTCCCTGATGCTCGATCTCCATCACCCGGGTTCGATCCCGAAACCAGAGCTGCCGGTCCCGGGGAAGTCGCCGAAGGATCTCCTGGAGCTGGGTCGCAGGGGAACGGGTCACGTACTTAAGGCTCCATCCCGGTGAGCATCTCCAGATTCCAGCGGCTCTTCATCCCGCCATCGAAAACGAAGACCGCCTTCTCGATCCCCAGCCGTCGCCGCAAGCCAACCAAAAGCCCGGGAAGCGTCGAAGAATCGGCCCGATTCCCTCGGAGAACCTCCACATGGATCGGGATCCCCCGAGAGTCGGTCGCCACCGCCAGAAGCACCTGAGGCCGGTCCTGCCGGTGATCCCGGCTGTAGCCGTACTGCGCCAATCCCTCGGGGCCGTCCCCCTCAAAGTAGACGCTCGAAAGCTCGTAGAGCACCAAGCCTGTGCCTTCCGGCTGGGCCTCCCGGTAAAGCTTCTTCTTCGATTCCGCTCCAAACGCCGTTAAGCCCATCCATCGCCCGGGAGAGATCGTCCTCTTCCATGTCCTTTTCCTCCAACCCGCACACCTTGGCCAGGAGCGTTCCGCGGGCTTGGTCGCGAAGCCCGAGCTTGGAGGAGCGGAAAAGAATCCGGCCGAAGATCATCGCCTTCAAAAGCCACCGTTTCCGCTCCGAACCCACTCCGGCAAGAACCGAATCAAGTCCCAATCGCTGCCAGGCCGCCTCCAGAACCGCGATTCCTCCGTAATCCAGAGCTTCCTGCCCTTCCAATCCGTCCACAGGCACAAGCTTCTTCCCCTGCAGCAGCGCTCGGATCGCCTACTGGACCTCCACCGGCATTCGGGTCAGATTGCACAGGATCCTCGTCTTGACCTGCTTGCCCACCCGCTACGACTCCCGGACAAGAAGGGATCGGTAGACTTTGCCCCTCTGACAGGTCCGCACCTCTTGCACATACATGCCTACAATATGCCAACATCATAATAAAAGTTATTCACATTGTATTTGCATGGTACGTCCTACAGGATTTTGCATAAGTCTTTCATACGCCGAAAGAATCCTCAAAATGGTGCGGAAGATCGGCTGGTAGCTGCTTTTTAGAGGAAACGGCGCTTTCGTCATAAAGGAAGCAATACTTAGAATTTTTTCATGAGTGACCGCCGCTACTTCATTAGCTGTATGCTGGAAGGAATCAAACAAAGGCAGGCGAAACGGCACTGCTCCTACTGGAAGAGATCCAAAAAGCACCGCAGATATCTTCCGAAGGAGAACGGGGATGTTTTAAGGTTCATCTGCTTGTGTTGTGTTTTCGTCCTTTTTGTCGTTGTTACCACTGGGCATCGGCAAGAGTGCGTTTTTCTGGGAGCCAACTTCCTTGCTTTTAAGAGAGCCGAGTATTGAATCGTCAGGCTTATGGAGAGGTGGTGACCATTCGGCTGGCGTTGGACGCAGTAGCATTGTGTTGATGAGTGCAATGAGTTCGCGCTTTTGCTGGGTAGTAAACACTGGTCTTCGTGTTAGTTTGTAGAACCTTTTTAGTTCGGCCGCCTCTTCCCAGCAAGGAGAGGCGCATTGCATCAGCAGTAGAGCTTCTACGACAAAAGCGAAAAGAGCATAATGGAAATCATGAAATTGGCCCGCTGCTATCGCGAGCGTAGAGATGAAGAACAGGAGTTTCCAGTAGCGTGAAGTACGCAGAATGACTTTCCGGGAAGCGCCAGGGCCAAGCCAAGCCGCCTGTAATTCGCATCTAGCTTGATACAAAAGTTGCGACGCATAGCGCCAAAGGAAAACTGCTCCCGCGAGTATGGCCAAAGAGATGAGGATGCGCGAAGAGAAGGGGATATTCCAGTAAAACGAGAGGAAGAAAAAGGAAGAGGTAGTGAAAAGCAAGATTGTTTGAATACCGCGAAGAGACTCGGCGACGCCCAGGCGCTTTTGCGGAAGTTGGGGGGCTGATGTATCTTTCAGGCAGGCAAACGCGAAAAGGCGATCGAAAAGAATGCTCTCAGACCCATTAAGGGTGTCCGGCGGTATAAATCGGGACCAAAAGAAGCCTTGGATGGAGGCACAATGAATTGCTCCAAGAAAGCCCAGCATGGTCCAAAGCCAGCTTGTGGGCATAGGTCGTTCCGTCCAAAGGAGAGCTACCGGTGCCCAGAAAAAGGCTGCGACAGGAGAAAGAAGAGTACGCTTTATGGCTCCAAGATTGGAGTATGATTCGTTTGCTTGATCTTGTCCTGCGGAAGAAAGGCACACTTTTGCGACCCATCCCGTCAAAAGCCCAGCAGTCGCAAGGCCAATTTCTTGCCACAAAATTGGCATTCCGGCTATAGAAGTGATCCATAAAAAAAGGAAGAGCACGGCGACGATCCTCGTTCGATTGGACGCTCTGTTGCCAGAAAAGGGGGCGGCGAGCACCCAAAAACGCTTGGGCCCAGGGGGTAGAATCCAGAAGGTCACCACCACTCCTAGAGTCATCATGGCAAGCCAGGGGAAGACATGATGAATCAGATCAGCCAGCGTGAGAACCATAGGGTTTACCTTCCTTTCATGTTTAAACTTCTGTTATGTTCCGTAGTGTCTGCTTTGGTTAACAAAGGTTTGGTGGGTTCTTTGCTTTCATATCCTTTATATGGGTCGGAGCAAAAAATGGCTGGCTCTTTCGAATTGTTCGGCCAAAATTTTTCCCTTTCGAAAAGGCTTTCCTTTTCGGCGAATCTGTCTTGGCAAGGAAGCGTTTTGCTCGACGCTTTAATGATGGAAAAGTAAGACGAAAGAGAAGTAGCCACGTCGAATTGGTTGCTCGCCATTCTGCTCGTGCCGGAAAATGACAAAAGCTTTTCGGTAAAGTAGCGGACACCTAGCTTGAACCGCGGTTCCGGATCTTTGGGGTCTTCCTTATCCATCGCAAGCTTCATGCCTTTCTCGACTCCTTAAGCCTCTGCCAAGAACACTGGGGTGGAGCTCCGTGCCTTATAAGATCTTTTTGTCGCCTCGCTCGAATCACAAGCTTTCCATCGTTAGATAGAAAGTACTTTTAAGCTTGGTGTTTTTCGTAGCGACTCAAACAATTATCATTAGTCATTGAATTTGGATCCGTTGATCAGTATCATCGAAACCGTAAATAGGAATCCACTGGCTCATTCTATTTTTTCCAGCAAGGTAATGTAGAAAGTTAGGCACGTGGAAGCGGTGGCTTGGTTCGTGTATTTCTGGGATCTCTGGAGTGACATAGTCCGCTTCAACCTTTACTTCTACGCAACAGATTATGTCCGGGTCAGCGCCAGGATCGTACCCCAAGGCAGTGACACTGAACATCTTAGTAATCTCGGAACAGTCAACATGCTTGACGAATACTAGGCGTCGGTTCAATAGGCGGCCCTCTTGCTCTCTGTTGCGATAGGTTTCGAAATCGCGCTTAGCCTCATTCAGCGTCAGAGGCGGGTGGTACATACGGTTTAGTGGCCCGTGCATCGGCCGGTCGACGTACGTCAATATGAATCGGTCTTGGTCGGTGATATCGCAATGCTTCGGCTGTTTGAGAAGAGGAAGAGAAGGCCAGATACCTCTGGAAGGTTGTGTGCTGGGTTGGTTCGTGCCACTTTTTTCGTTGTGGGAAAAGCATCCTGGGACCTGGATGAGAAAAGCCAGTACGAAGAGACTGAAAATCGTTGAAGGATTCATTTGCGCACTCCTTTTTCGGAAAAGAAGGATGATTGACTGCTTTTATTCACCAGCCATTCCTCGGATAGCTTGACCAATGGCTGAAACTCCGGCCTGCGCCCTTTGCCAGACTCCGGTTCCAATCCGCTCGGCAAGACCGACGGGTTGCGTAGCGTGTCCCAAAATGGCGCTACCGGCTTCGTAGAAGCCCTCGAAGGCAGAATAGGCGATCCGTGCAGCTGAGACGCCCCAATGGATGCCTGTGATTACGAAAAACGAGATGATTGACAGGCCCGCAAAGATCGCGGAGGTCAAGGTAGCTACCTCCAAAAGCATTAAGATGACTTGCATGACCAACTCACGGATCCCGGAGAATTCAACGCCAGCTTCCTGAGGAGCAACTCCCAGAGCCTGAAAAAACTTGGAAATGAGGGGGCCAGACCACCCCGAGGTGCTGGAGCTGGTGGCTGAGGGCCCCAGAATCTGGATAAGGTTGGCAAAGACAACCTGCCAGAGAGTTGAAAGGATTGCCGGGAGGATCCCGACCTGGTTGGAAGAGGAGGGATCGACTAGGGCATGGTAAAGAAGCGTTACCGATGAAAAGCCGATCCCTGCGCACAAAAAGAAAAGCCATTGGACCATGGCTATACAAATGAGCCACTTGAGGTAATAGAGCCAGATGTTTTGAAAAGACCGGAAGAAGACCAAGGGAATCATTGCCAATCCGAGTGCCATGATTACTCGGAACGCCAAGTCACAGGCTACCAAAATCAAGAATTGGAAAAGGTAAATGGAAAGAAAGATGGTCACAGCCGCTATGGCCGGCACTATAAAGGCGAGCAGTGTGGGAACAAGACTCAAAGCCGCAGAAAGCAAAAGAAACGCTTCGGGGGTCAGTTGTTGCCTTCCTTCTCCTGGCAATGTGTTCTTAATGGACTTCCCAACGTGTTCGGTATACACATAGGCACCTGGCTCGTCGAGTTGATGTTGATTTAGGCGAACGCGGGGAAAAAGCTTTTCGGCAATGTAGCGGACACCTAGCTTAAACCTGGGTTCTGGATCTTTGTTATCCAT
>NZ_CAJNOB010000037.1 GCF_905250085.1 Candidatus Methylacidithermus pantelleriae | reverse complement strand
CCGTAGGTAAGTCCATGGTAAGCGCCCTTAAAGTACAAAATACCGGCCTTTCCCGTCGCAAGACACGCCGTTTTAAGAGCCACTTCCACTGCTTCACTTCCCGAATTGGTTAGAATGGTTTTGCCCGTCCCTAAGCCCCAGGCCTCAAAGGTTAAGAAAGAAAGTTTCCGGCACAACGCGGCTTTGGCCTCCGCAGGATAAAGGTCGCCCATCGCATGAACAAGGCAGGTCAGCTGTTTCTGAGCTTGCGCGACAACCGGGCGATATCCGTGACCTAAGGAAGCGACACCGAAACCAGAACCAAGATCCAAATACTGGTTCCCGTCCACATCCCAAAGGTTGGCGCCCCGCCCGCGGGAAAGAAAAATGGGACCCAAAACATCAAACGCAGTGATCGCCTGACATTCGTACTGCCGGAGGATGGCTGCAAGCTCTTGGGACTTGGGGCCGGGTACAGCGGTAACTAAACGTGGGAGCATAATTGTGGCGGCACCCAACATGCTCGAGGGGTTGCCGCAAGGCAACCTCCTGGCATCAGAAAGCTTGACTTGAAAAGCTTCTCCTCCGGGGGCATCGTTGTGCAGAGGTATGGAGCTGTCTGCCGCCAAGGATGAGGAGGCCGCCGTAGTACGCGTTGCCCCTCCGCGTACCCTCTCGCCCGAGGAGAAAATTTCTCTCTACCGGCAGATGCTTCTTATTCGGCGATTCGAAGAAAAGGCGGCTCAGGCCTTTACCCTAGGTAAGATCAAGGGGTTTTGCCATCTTTACATTGGCCAGGAAGCCGTAGCTGCCGGGGCTCTTTCCATTCTCGAACCAACCGACCCTGTGGTGGCCGGGTACCGGGACCATGGGCTGGCGTTAGCGCGGGGGCTTTCTCCCCACCGTTGCATGGCAGAGCTTTTTGGAAAACGCACCGGTTTATGCAAAGGGAAAGGCGGGTCGATGCACTTTTTTGACGTTACCAAGCATTTCTACGGGGGACATGGCATTGTGGCGGCTCAAATGCCTTTGGCCGCCGGGATTGCTTTTGCCCAGAAATATCAGGGCACAAGAAGAGTTACCGTGTGTTTTCTGGGTGATGGTGCCGTCAACCAGGGAGTTTTCCACGAAACGTTAAATCTTGTATCGGTGTGGAAATTGCCTGTGGTCTACATCATCGAGAATAACCAGTATGCCATGGGAACCCATGTGGGCCGCTCCACGGCAGGTCTTCCCTTAGTCAATCGGGCTCGGAGCTATGATCTAGCCGCCATTGTTGCCGATGGGATGGACGTGGAGGACGTCCGGGAGAAAGTGGGCGAAGCTGTCCATCTTGCTCGAACTGAGCAGGAACCTAGTTTGATAGAAGCTCGAACCTACCGGTATCGCGGCCATTCCATGGCCGATCCGGCAACCTACCGGCCGCGGGACGAACTGGAGAAGTATCGCCAGGTGGATCCCTTGATGCGGTATCTGAAACGACTTCTTGAGGAAGAGATCGTGTCCAAGGAGCAAGCGGAAGCTTTGGATAAAGAGATCCGATCGATCGTGCAGGAGGCCTTTGAGTTTGCGGATAAAAGTCCCGATCCGACAGAGGAAGATCTTTTCGAAGACGTTTGGGCTCCCGAAGATTCGATTCCAGAATTTCCCAAGCCGCGATACAACGATTTCTAATTCGCGGAGCTTGCCAAAAGGAAAGTTTTGACTCATTCAACCGCATGCGAGAGATCACGTTTCGTGAAGCCCTCAATGAGGCTTTGGCCGAAGAGATGGAACGGGACCCGAAAGTTCTTCTCATCGGCGAGGAAGTTGGGCAGTATCAAGGCGCGTATAAGGTCAGCCAAGGGTTATTGCAGCGTTTCGGCCCGGAGCGAGTTCTGGACACACCGATTAGCGAAGCAGCGTTCACCGGTTTAGGTGTGGGAGCTGCGATGGCTGGGCTTCGGCCAATCGTGGAGTTTATGACCTGGAGCTTTTCCCTGGTCGCTTTTGATCAGATTGTGAATAACGCAGGAGCCATCCGGTACATGTCGGGAGGGCAATTTTCTCTCGGGCTAGTCCTTCGAGGGCCGGCAGGAGGAGGGGTCCAGACTGGGGCCACGCATTCCCACAGCCCTGAAAACTGGTATGCGAACGTGCCTTCACTCTTGGTCGTAGCTCCTGCATTCCCGCGGGATGCCAAGGGTTTACTCAAAACAGCCATTCGTTCCAATAATCCAGTTTGCTTTTTTGAGCACGAAATCCTCTATAACGTGAAAGGTCCCGTTCCCGAGGAGGAGTATCTCATTCCCTTAGGAAAGGGGGAAATCTGTCTTGAGGGGAAGGATGTTACAGTGATTGCAGCGGGGATTTCAACCCATCGGGCGCTAGAGGCGGCCAAGCTTGCTGCGCAGCAAGGAATTGCTGTGGAAGTGGTCGATCTGCGCACGATCAAGCCCTACGACTGGGATCTTGTCAGCCAATCCGTTTGCAAGACGCACCGGGTCGTAATCGTGGAAGAAAACAAGCCCTTTGCCGGATGGGGTGCGCAACTGGCTTATGACATCCAACGAAAACTTTTTGATGAGCTCGATGCCCCGGTCGCTCGCGTCACAAGCTTGGATGTCCCTCAGCCATACAATGAACGATTGGAGGGGATCGTGTTACCAAACCCGCAAAGGATTCTTTCGGCCATTTATGATGTTGTCAGCTAAAAAAGAGCCGGTAGGAAGGATCGCGGCCTATCCTGGTCAGCGCGGAAAAACCAAGTGTCTTCCCTTGTGGGTGGTGGGGAGCCGTGCTGTTTTTGCCTTTCCCTAGGGATCTTACAAGACCATATGCCCAAAGAAATTACCATGCCTCTTTTGAGTCCCTCTATGACCGTGGGGAAAATCGTCCGGTGGATGAAACGGGAGGGGGAGAGTGTCAAGCCTGGAGAAGTTCTCGCGGAGATAGAAACCGATAAGGCCACGATGGAGCTTGAGGCCTATGAGGAAGGCTTTTTGCAAAAGATCCTCCTCCCAGAGGGGAGTGAAGCCCCCGTAGGCTCGCCCATTGCGCTATTGGCGCAACCGGAAGAATCACATCTGGAGCCAACCCCGCCGGCGGCGGAGGAAAAAAAGGCCGTGTCTTCCGTTTCGGTTGGTGCTTCTTCCCCGATTGCACCCCCATCTCCCTCCGGTTCCCAGGACCGGCTTCGCGTTTCACCGCTAGCCCGCAAGCTGGCAGCCAGTTTGGGCGTCGATCTTTCTTCTGTGCGAGGTAGCGGCCCTGGGGGACGAATTGTCCAACGGGATGTGCTAGCTGCTGCGGAGCAAACCCGGAGGGAAGTTGTAACCCAGCCTGCGGAAGCCATTGGAATCTCTTCCATGAGGGCAACGATTGCCCGGCGGCTTTTGGAAAGTAAAACTACGATCCCACACTTTTACTTGGGTGCTGAGGTTGACGTAGACTCGATGGAAGAGCTGCGAGAGAAGCTCAATGGACTGGTTTCCTCGCGGGGCGAAGCGTTCAAGTTTACCGTCAATGACTTCATAGCGAAAGCTGTGGTAGAGGCGGCTCGGCGAGTACCGGAAGTCAACGCAAGCTGGGCAGGTGAAAAGATCCTGCGCTTTCCGGAGATTCATCTTGCGGTTGCCGTGGCCCTTTCCGAAGGATTGATTACCCCAGTGGTCCGCAGTGCAGAGAAAAAAACCCTCCGTGAGCTGGCCCAGTCGCTTCGAGAGCTGGTCGCGCAGGCTCGGGAGGGAAAGCTCAAACCAGAGGATTATACTGGGGGAACCCTTACGCTTTCCAACCTCGGCATGTATGGCGTCGATTGGTTTTTAGCCATTATCAATCCTCCCCAGGCTCTCATTGTGGCAGTGGGTGCGGTTGCGAAAAAGCCCGTCGTGGGACCAAACGATGAGGTGAGAGTCAGAAAGCGGCTCCCCATTACCCTTTCTTGCGATCACCGGGTGATTGACGGGGCAACGGCCGCAAACTACCTACGGGAACTCCGGAGCCTTCTGGAGGAGCCTTTGTGGCTTCTCAGCTCCCCGTAATCAAAGGAAAGCGGAACATTGCGCGCAGCTCTAGGGGATCCACCGTAGGCGCCGGAAGAAAAGCCTTCCGAGAGCTTGAAAACGGAAACAAGGAAGAGTTCAAAACGGAGCCGTACGAGGGAAAAAAACCTATCTGTAGCCATGGAACGTTATGAGCTCATTGTGATTGGGGGAGGGCCTGCCGGTTACGTAGGGTCCATTCGAGCCGCCCAACTTGGGAAACGTGTGGTGTGCGTGGAAAAGGAGCGAGCCGGTGGCACGTGTCTCAATTGGGGGTGCATCCCTTCCAAGGCTTTACTCGCTAGTGCCCATTTGTATTGGGAACTCCGGCACGCCGAGCAATGGGGGCTTCGAACTGATGGGGCGACAGCCGACCTGCGAGCCATTGTGGAGAGGAGCCGGCGCGTCTCCGACCGGATGGCTGCAGGGGTAGAATCGCTTTTTCGTTCCAAAGGCGTGGAATACCTCGTGGGTAGCGCCCGGATTGTCGGGCCTGGAAAGGTTGAGGTAGAGGTTGTAGACAAAACGCAAACAGGCTCGGGTCCTAAGGAAACCCTCGTGGAGGGGGATCATATCTTGCTGGCAACAGGGGCCCGTCCCCGAGTACTACCCGGGCTTGTCCCGGATGGGAAACGCATCCTGACCAGTCGAGAAGCGCTGCTCGTGCAGGACCTTCCCAAGTCGCTCCTCATCGTAGGAGGCGGGCCAATCGGAATCGAGTTTGCCGACTTTTTTTCCTGCCTTGGGACCCAAGTAACCCTTGTGGAAGTTCAGCAGCAGATCCTTCCCAAGGAGGACCAAGAAGTGGTTCAAGTCCTCTCCCAGGCCCTGACCAGGAAAGGGATCTCAATACTGACCCAAACCACAGTGGACAAGGTGCAAGAACAAGGAGAAAAGCTCGTGGTGGAGCTTTCCGGCAAGGCTTCCGGAAAACTTACCTGTGATTGGGTCCTTTTGGCCGTAGGTGTCGAAGCCAACCTGGAGGGCGCCCTTGGCCCTGACGTCCGGCTTTCCAGCGCCAATGGATTTGTCTGGGTGGATGAGTCCTACCGAACCTCCTTTCCCACCGTGTATGCTGCAGGGGATATCATCGGGGCTCCGTGGTTAGCTCACGTGGCATCTCGACAGGCCATCGAGGCCGTGGAAGCAATGTTCGTTCCAGGAAAACGCCCCAAACGACCCAAGCTATTCCCCTCCTGTGTCTACTGCGATCCGGAACTTGCCAGCGTTGGTCTTACGGAAGCCGAGGCACGGGCCCAAGGACGATCGGTCCGCGTGGCACGTTTCCCTTATCATGCCAACGGAAGAGCCGTGGCAAGCGGGCATTCCGATGGGATGGTCAAGGTGGTGGCAGGAGAACCCTATGGGGAGATCCTTGGCGTTCAAATTGTGGGAAGCGGTGCCAGTGAACTCATTGCGGAGGCAACTCTTGCTATTGAGCTCGAAGCCACGACCGAAGAGCTTCATTCTGCGATCCATGCCCATCCCACTTTTGCGGAAGCGCTTGCAGAGGCCTGTCTGCGAGTGGAAGGACGTGCCATTCACATTTAAGCCATGGTACAGCGATGGAACATCCGCCCAAGATCTACCCGCTGTAGTCTTTGTGGCAAGTCATTCCAAAAGGGCGAGCGCGTGTACTCGGTGTTGGTGGAACATTCCAACGGGCTCCAGAGATTGGACTATTGCCAGGAAAGCTGGGAAAAAGTTACAAGCGAGCCGAGTTTTTGGCTGGCCAGTTGGTGGTCTCTGTTCGAATGCCCGCCGAAGGGTTCTTCTTTTGTCCCTGTAGCCGGATGGGCCGAACAAGCCTTACGCAAGGCCTTACGAGAAGGCTCTGAGCCCGACCGTGCCGTAGCCTTCCTTCTTGCGGGCTGGCTCGAACGCAAGCGTCTCTTTCGAGAAGTTCACCGGGAGACTCGAAACGATGACCACTCTTGGATTTACTTCGAACACCTTCCCACTGGGGAAGTTTGGAAGGTCCCCTTTCCCGAAAGGATAACCCTGCAAAGTTTCCAAGAAGCCCAGAAGACTCTGCAGGAACTATGGCACCAAGCCACGGGAGGCAGTGGGGAGGCTTCCAACAAAAAACCTTCCCTTGCCAAGATGACGATCCTGTCTATGGTGTAGTGGCGTAATGCCTGCCAGCGACAGGCACAAACCAATGCGATCAGGTCAAAAAAACCCATGCCAAAGGTTCTCACACTTACGGTTCGTGGCCGGGATCAGATGGGACGAGGCCCGGCTCGGCGACTCCGCAAACAGGGTCTAGTACCGGGGGTGCTTTACGGGGGACGGGGCAGCTTTCCCATTGCCCTGGAAGGGAAGGCCTTGGTACGGCTGCTTCAACAGGGTGGAGAACGGGCTTTGCTAGAACTCCAATGGGAGGATCGGGGACCGGAAGAAAAGCGCCTAGCGGTACTCCAGGAAATCCAACGCCATCCGATTAGCGATCTCCTTCTCCACGTCGACTTTCACGAGATTAAACCGGATGAACCTTTGCACGCGGAAGTGGAAGTGGTCCCCGTAGGGACACCGGCTGGAATAGCTGCCGGTGGCATGCTCGAGACGGTGACCCGTGAGGTTCGGATCCAATGCCTTCCTAGGGATCTTCCCGAAGCTTTAACGGTGGACGTCAGCCACCTGGGCGTCGGTGAATCGCTTTTTGCGGGAGAACTCCCTCTGCCCGCTGGGGTACGGTTGCTTTCCCCTCCCACCCAGGTCCTTTTCACCGTGGTGGCGCCGGAACAAGGGGAAGAAGTCGCAGAAGCTGCGGCACCTACCGAACCAGAGCTTGTGCGGGAGCGCAAGGAAACGGAAGGCGAAGAAGAGTCGTCCTAGTTCACCAAGCCTCAACAGTTTTTCGACGAGGGTTCCAGGTTTTTGTTTCGTGACGCCGAGGTTGATTGTTGGCTTGGGCAACCCCGGAGAAACCTACCGCCATACTCGGCACAATCTTGGCTTTGCTGTGGTGGAAGAACTGGCCCGGCAAAAGAAGGTGGTCTTCAAGAAAGATGCCCGGGGCGACTGGGAAGCGGCTGTATGGGACGGAGATCGGTGGCTTGTCAAACCCCTTAGCTACATGAACCTTTCGGGTCCGGTGGTTGCAACCTGTCTCGAAACGTTGGGTCTTGGGCCAGAGCTATTGCTGGTGGTCGTAGATGATCTTTCTCTCCCGGTAGGAAAAATCCGGTTGCGTTCGCGGGGGAGCTCGGGAGGCCATCGGGGCCTCGCATCCATCGAGAGGGCTCTGGGCACACAAGCCTATGCGAGGCTACGGTGCGGTATCGGGCCTCTGCCTGCTGGGGTTAGAGCCCGGGATTTTGTGCTTGCCCGGTTTCGAGAAGAGGAAGCGGAGGTTGTCGAATCGATGATCCGTAAAGCGGTTGAAGCCATCCAGTATGCAAGCCAAAAAGGTCTTGCCGCAGCGATGAGCCTGTTCAATAGTGGCTCAAGCGAAAAGGTATGAACCGGTACGGAGCGCTTTTCATCTTTTTGGTCAATGGAAGGGATGAAGGAATCGAAGGGGCGATTGAGTTTGTGACCCAGGAAATTGTGGCCCTGGGAGGCACCGTTCATACCGTGCAGAAAATGGATAAGAGGAAATTCGAGCGAGTAGCCCACCGGGTCGATTCGGGATATTACGTGTATATGGAATTTTCCCTGGAAGGGTCTTTGCTTGGTGTCCTCAATCAAAAGTTAAAGGGATATCCCAAGCTATTCCGGCAGTTTTACGTGCGCCGAACCGGAAAAAGAGAATCCCGGAAAGCAAGCTTTCCGGAAACGATCGCCCCATCCACTCCTTAGAAAGGAGGGAAGACTATGGCCGATCTCAACCGCGTGTTACTTTTGGGCAACCTAACGCGGGACCCCGAAATTCGTTACACCCCTAAGGGAACCCCGGTGGGAGACCTTTCGCTGGCAGTCAACACAACCATTCGCAGCCAGGACGGTCAAACGCGGGATGAAGTGTGTTTCGTAGAAGTCGTTGCTTGGGGAAGGCAGGCGGAAACGTGCAAGCAATACCTGCATAAGGGGTCACTCGTTCTAGTGGAAGGAAGGCTTCAATGGGAACAGTGGGAGGGTAAGGATGGGGAAAAGAGGAGTCGACTCCGAGTGCGAGCCGATCGCATTCAATTCCTCGGACGAGGTCGCGTGACTCCTGAAACTCCGACAGGGTCGGCAAGCCTTGCGAGCCCCATCGCGAGCGAGGAGGAAATCTCCTCCCCAACCGCCCCACCCCTGGCAGGGACCGAAGAGGAGCCGTCCGAGGATCCTTTGCCCTTTTAAAATCTGGTGGTTTTTCCTTGAGAGGGAAGCGGCGCTACGAAAAAATGGTTTTCGCCATGCAGGTCCCGGTCATTCTGAAACAACGAATCGATCGATTGGGTGCAGAAGGGGATACGGTTCAGCTCCGGGCGGGTTACGTGCGGAATTACCTTTTGCCTCGAGGGCTCGCAGTGCTCGCGAACTCTGCTACGCAAAGAGAGATCGCCCGGCTGCGGCAGTTGCGATTGGCTCGCGAGAATCGCGAGCGGGAGGAGGCTCAGGCATTGGCGATCCGCTTGGCCGAGATGGAGCTCGTCTTTGAGCTGGCTTCGGAGACCGGGGGCGAAAAAGTGTTTGGATCGGTGACCACTGCTGAAATCGCGCAGCGATTGGAGCAAGCGGGGATTGCACTGGATCGGCGGAAGATTCGACTTGATAAACCCATCCGTGCTTTTGGGCAGTACGAGCTTACGGTGGATCTCCATCCTGAAGTCCATGGGATTTTGCGCGTAACGGTTCGAAGCCCTCAGCCAGAAGGAGAGGAAAAAGGAGGAGCAAAAACCAAGCAAGTCAAAGGCAAACCTCCTAAGGCCAGGAAAGCAAGTCAACCAAAAGCCAAAAAAGAAAGACAAGTCCAAGCCTCCAACTCGGAAGGGCAGGAGCCGGTCCCCGGTGCTCAAACCGGATAAAAACGGTTCAGGCAAATGGCCCAGACCCAAAACCTCCCTGCCCCATGGGTTACCGTTACCTAAACTGGATAGTCAGGGCATGGGTTTGGTTATGGAGTGAAGGAGCCCGCACTGATGTTTGGCTTCAGGTAGCGTTGGCAAGCGCTTGGGTTTTGGTCGCCTTCCCGGGACTGGGATCTTTTCTGTTGGGCCAAGAGGCTCCTCCCTCTCCCAGACCTCCGTCGGTAACTCCTCGACCTCCTACCCCGCCTACCCCGTCCCCTCCGGTGGAACAGCCTTCCGGGGGGGAAGGCTGTTCCACCGGAGGGGACGGGGT
>NZ_CAJNOB010000036.1 GCF_905250085.1 Candidatus Methylacidithermus pantelleriae | reverse complement strand
ATGCCTCCCGCAAAACCGCCAGACCCCCGAAGTCCGATTGCTCCTCCAGTCCCAGCTTCTCAACCTCGACGACCTTCTTCCCCTGCAAGCCCAAACGAATCAGCTCCCGGACCTCTTCGGGTAGCGCAGTGACATTGCAGATCGTCCGGGAACGCGGCCCTTTCTCGGTCCGATACGACTCTCGGATAAAATAGCTCTTGTAAACCCTCCCCTTCTGCCGCGACTTGACTTCGCAAAAGTGCACTACGCACTCTTGTATGCCAAACACAACAAATACACGTCCATATATTCTTTCATCTATTACGTACTACATACTTTCCGTAACTAATTGATAAATCACAATGTCGGTGAAAAAGTGTCTAAGTCAGGTTATATCCCGCTTTTGTTGGAAGACGAAGTGTTAGCTTGACTTTTTCACTCTTCTAGCATGTTGTGAGAGCAGACCCAAGAGCCTATTAGGAGCCTACACGAAATCATTGGGTTTCATTCCTTGTTTGATTACCCGACCCGACGCCCTAACTTGGCTGTCATTTGGGAAGTTACTTTACCAGCACACTCAAGATCAAATGAAGCACAAGCAAGTTGTGCTTCTGTGAGTACACCTACTTAGAATCGGCTGAGTTTGCCGTATGTGAACTCATTTTACTCAGTTCTTTCAGTTTAGCCTTCAAGGTATCTATTTGTTCCCTTAGTTCCTTCTCCTGCTGCCAGCGTTTTGTAACATCCCGAATGATGGCAGCAGCTCCCAACACACTGCCTGCATCATCGAATACGAGAACCATCCTAAATTCGATGGAAATGCGTGAGCCATCCTTGTGAAGGGCAGGCACGCCAAGCAGGTCCTCGTGCGCGTGCTTTGTGACACCGGTTTCCATCACCCGGTGGTAGGCCTCCCAGTGCCGTGCCGGGAACCGTTCAGGGATAATCAAATCCAGGCTCTGACCCAGAGCCTTCTCAGCCGAATAGCCAAAGATAGCCTCTGTGCCGGAATTCCAGAGGCGAATAAGTCCCTTGGTATCAGCAAAGATGATCCCATCATAAGCATTATCCACGATTTGCTGGTACAAACATTTGTGGGTATATGTTAACATGTCTGAAGCCTCCCTAGCGGAGTTTCTCATACTGTATCTGGGTTTCTAAAAACGACTTCAGTGCCACTGCGTTGTTGTGGGCCTCGTCCCTGGCGCTGAAAAGCAGGGTAACATTACCCTTTCGTGCTGCCTCAAGCAGAGGTTGCCAAGCTTCATGCTTGGCCTCCAGTTCGGCGAAGTAGCGTCGTTGGAATTCCTCCCATTTCGCGGGGTCGTGACCGAACCACTTGCGCAGGGCGTCGCTGGGCGCCACGTCCCTCAGCCAGCCGTCCAGTGGCAGCGCCCCCTTTTTGATCCCCCGCGGCCAGAGGCGGTCCACCAGGAAGCGCTTCCCGTCCTCCGGAGCGGGCGGCTCGTAGACGCGTTTGAGCCGGATCATCCTGCCCTCCATGCGGGGGCTGGGGATATCGTCTGCCGGGCAGCCCTGAGTCTGGTGAATATATCCACGGCCAACCCGAGCACGGCAAGGTCCACGAGGAGGATGGAGGGGATCCCCCCTTGCGCGAAGACTTGCCACTCCGGCGGATAGACGGCGAACCGCCGCGCCACGCCGTAAGCCCCGGCTACGAAGAAGGTGAGGAAGAAGCCCGCCCCACCGATCCCGTACAGCCCGGCCGCAGCCCGGCTTACTTGTAAGCCCTTCGAGTTGCTGAATTCGGTGATGAGGCGGTACAAGAAGACCAGGTTGAAGGCCACCGCTCCGAACAGGAGATACGTATGGAAGTGGGCGGGCACCCACAACAAGGTGTTGTGGAACAGCTGGTTTAAGGGGATGGTGGCGTCTATGACGGCCCCTACGCCTCCGAAGACCCAGCCCCCCAGTCCTAAAACCATCAAAATGGAAGAAACCGCCCAGCGCAGGCGCGAACGGTAGATCAGGGCCAGTCCTCCGAGGATCGTCACCAGGAGCGCCGGAAGCCCCACGAGATAGGAGTCGATAAAGCCCGTCATTTGAAGGAGAAGCGGCTGGACGAAGTCTTGATAGACATGATGGCCGTAAGCTAAAAGGACCAACACGATCGCCAGGTTCCAGCCCAGGATGGAATACCAGGCAGTCTTCCACTCCCGGTTCGTGTAGGCAGGCAGGGCGGTGTAGAGCAGCCCTGCGGCGAGGTAGATGATCAGGTTGGCCACCATGTGGCCGAAGAGGTAAAGCCCGTTCTTGACCACGAGCCAATCTAAATTAGGAAGGATTCCCGCCATGGTGGCAAAGAGGGCGATCAGGAGGACGGCCCCGACCACGGTGGCGATGATCCCGTCGATTGCTACCATCATGCCCGCCAGATCCACCATCCGGGGCAGGGACTCGGCACCGGAGCGCCCTCCTGAGAAGAGATATCTCCAGGCCAGGGCCTTGGACACCCCTCCGTCCGCCTTCACGATGGCATACAACGCGTTCACACAGTAAAGCAGAAAGGCCAGGGCGACCGAGAACACTCCCACCATGAAGGCGGTGGCCATGGCCATGCTCCAAGTCATAACCCCGGCAAAGGGAAGAGGGGGGAGCATCGTCCAGCCAACGCCGACTTTGCCCACAAGCGTGGAGATGAGCACAAGAATCACGCCGACCATGTAGATCCCATAGACGAGCCAAAGCAGGGAGGAGTTGAGCCGCACTTTGGGGCTCAGCGCATACGCCAAGCCCCCCATCCCCGACAGCAGGAAAGCAGAGAGCTGGGCGGTGCCGTGCAGGGTGAGGATGGCGTAGAACAGGACGGGCGGCGGGCTCAGAATGCCCGCCTGGCTCAGGCGCATCCACAGTCCCAGCTGGATCATCCCCAGGAAGATCAAAAAACCCGTGAGCATGTAGACCAGGGCGATGCGTCTCATCGTTTACCTCCCCTGTACGGTAATGGTGGCGGCCATGGCATGATGAGCACGCCGCAAAACTCCAGACAGAGCACCTTGTAGGTGCCGGGTTTCTTGAACACGTAGGTCAGGCGGTTGGTATAGCCGGGCATGGCCTGGACCTCGGCTACTAGCCTTCCGTCGGGGTCGTAGAGGCCGAAGCCGTGGTTGACGTCGGCTGCTCGGACGAGGAACTCCACCGGCATGCCCACCGGGATCTCCCTCGGGTGGATCTCCCCGCCCACTGCCGACCAACGACCTCAACGGTGATCTCAGGAGAACCCAAGGTCCCGGAGCGAACATAGTCGTAGGGCAAGAAGGGCAGGGAAGCCAAGAAGGCCGCGCCGAGAACGGTCAGGGCGATGGGCAAGAGGCTTTTGCGCAGCCTCCCGGCTTTCGGAGCCACATTCTCGTAGGGTTCACTCCGGCGGGCGTTCGTTACGATCCACACCCACAGGGCCGTCTAGATCAAGCCCACAAGGATCAAGATCCCAAACCCAAGCTCCGTGGCAGGGGTCATCCGTCACCTCCGGCCTTTCGTCTCATGGTTCCCTCTGCGGACCCTTAATACTAAAAGCCGCCCCGAACCAAGGCAATGCCCAAGGCGACGATCACCAAGGCGAGCAGGAAGCTCAGGCGCCCGATCCACCCCGCCTGACGGCGCAGACGGGCCGCCCGCGGGTCATCGGGGCGCTCCTGCCACAGGGCCGTCGCCCGAGGGCCGATGTAAAAATCATGGACCGCGCTCAGCGCCAGCACCACGCCCACCAGGAGGAGCCTGATCCCGAGCGTGCGCCCGAAGGTTTTCTGCCAGAGGGTTCCGTTGAAGAGGTCGCTCCAGGTGAAACCGCGATAGGCCAGGTTGAAGCTCCCGGTCAGGATCAGCAGGATCAAGCAGATCCGGCCGATCCAGCGAAAGCGTAAGCCGACAAGGGGCACCAAGCGGCTGCTTAGGGGGCCGAACACCCCGTTTCGTGTGACCGGCAACAAGACGAGGACGAGGAGAACATCCCTCCCAGCCAGACTGTGACGGAAATAACGTGAAGCCAGACCGAGAGCAGGTAGAGCGCCTTCATGTTGATCGAGCGCCTACCGCCAGCGGCCCCTTTGCAGCCCCGCCTGGACCTCGGCGTGGTCGGCCTCCGTTGGGGGTGGCGTGACCACGTGCAGCACCACCAGCCGGGTCTCGGCCAGCACGCCCCGGGGCTTGCCCCGCGGGGACAAAGGCCACCGCCCCCGGCGTCAGCGGGTGCTCCTGATCGCCGACGACGGCGCGCCCCTGCCCTTCCAGCACGACCAACGTCAGGCCCACCCCCGGCCGGTGGACCGGGATGAACTGCCCCGGCTCGAAGCAGGCCAGGATCACTTTGGTGCGCTCGCTTTCCGCCAACACCTTGCCAACGAAGCGATCCGGCCGGAAGGCCGCTTCGGAACGAACCAACGGATACATCGCTGCACCCATTGTATAACCTCCTTCAAAGTCAACGTTTTGCCGCTACATCTTCTCGGGTGACGGTGCCGAAATCGTTACCCCAGGAGGAACGGATGTAGTTGACGATGGCGGCGATTTCCTCATCGCTCAGCCGAGGCCCCCAAGGCGGCATCGCCGTGCCGGGCCGGCCGTGGAGTATTGTATTCAACACCAGATCTGTGTCTGCCAAGTTAGGATTGCCGGCAAGGGCGGGAAAGACCCCGGGTTGCCCCTTGCCGCTGGGGCCATGGCAGACGGAGCAATGTTGCGCATAGAGGGCGGCGCCGTCGACCGGGCCGGCCGCGGGCGTACGGCCCTGAGATGGCGTTGGGATAGGCTCGATTTGGGTCATGACGTCGCTGGCGGCCCGGCTGCCAAAAAAGTTGAACCAAGCCGCCACGCCGCCGATGAAGAGGAAAAGCACCACAGGCAATAGGGCGTAGAGCACGCGGTTGGGAGACGAGCTCGTCGCTTCCCGTTCCATAGGGTCGATGAGATCGACATCGATGGGGGCGCCCATAGGAACGCGGTTGAGGTGACCGGCGTAGGCCTCGTTACGATGGGCGACGGTAAAGGTGTAGAGGTGGTCGTAGTATTCCCCGTTGTCGTAGTGAACCGCAATCCGTAGGAAGTGGTCGCCCTCGGCAAAGTCGGCCGGATCCAAACGGACCTTGAAAGGTTCTTCGGTGAGGACTTGAAAGGGTTCGGACGCGCCGTCTACATAGACTTCAACACGGGTGATCTTAGCCATCATGCCCTTCTCCTGCGGTTAGGGTTCGGTGCGCGTGCGCTCGGCCTCCCGCTCCCGGGACGTAGGGCGCTCTTCCGAGCGATGGAAGGCGATCACCACGCGCCACATGGCGGGAGGAATGGCCAAATACGCCAGAGCCGATGCAGCAACCAGATATCTCCAGAAGGGATCCAGATACCCGGTCATGACCATGCCTACGGCCGCGAGGAACTGGCCCAGGGCAAACAAAGAACTGACCCAAATGAGCCAGGTTTTCCGGAACATCCGACCGGCCGTGTAGAGGCCGGCGTACAGGCCGGCCGACAGGACGAAGCAGAAGCCCAAGACAATGATCGTCCCCACCATCCGGGCAATCTCGGCCGAGTTCATCCGGCTCGCCTCCTTTGTTTGGCTTTGCCGAGGGTGAACAGATCCCCGACCAGCAGAGCGTAGCCCAGGACCAGGATCAGGCCGAAGGCGAAGCGCCAGCTCAACGTGCCGGCATACCAGGGGTGGGTGTAGCTGTCGATGAAGGCCGCCCAGGTGCTACCGCCCACGGCTCGTTCCACCAGCGTCTGCACAAACCCCGAAAGGGTGAAAGCGGCGGTGACCCCTATGATCCCCAAAATCATCAATCCCGCGGCCCATCGCCAGAGCTCCGAGTCCAGGGGGACCGGGATGGTTCCGCGCAGGTGCTGGGCGGCGATATACATCAGCGCCAGGTCTGTGGCCACATAGGCTCCAAAAAAGGCCAGGTGGCCGTGGGCTGCGGCCAGTTGTGTGCCGTGGCTGTACATGTTGATTTGGGGCAACGTTTGCATAAAGCCCCATACCCCGGCGCCGATAAAGTTGCCAAAGGCCTGGGCGATGACCCAAAACATGGCCGGTTTGTTCACCGTGCCCAGCCGGTGACTGCCGGCATCGTACACGGCGTGCACGACCATGGCCACTAAGGGGAGCGGCTCCAAGGCGCTGAAGAACCCACCCAGGCCCAGCCAATATTCCGGCGTGCCGATCCAGAAGTAGTGGTGCCCCAGCCCCAGGATGCCGGTGCCGAAGACCAGGGCGACTTCGACGAACAGCCAGGTCTCCACGATGCGCCGGGGGGTGCCCAAGAGGTACATCAAAGACCAGGCCACCAGGACGCCGACCAGCACTTCCCAAGTCGTTTCCACCCACAGGTGCACCACCCACCACCAGAGGTACTGGTCCATGGTGATGTTCACGGTGTAGTGCATGCCCGCGGTGTACAGAGCGGCCAAGGCCACCAGATCGAAAATGAGCACCGCCAACAGTCCCGTTATCCTGCGGCTTGCCAACACCGTGGCAACCACATTGAACAGGAAAATACCCAACCATACGACCAAAGCGAGATCCACCCAGCGAGGGGCTTCGAGGTATTCCCGGCCTTCCATGAGGAGCCAGATGGTCTTCATCTCCCCGGGTCCGTACTGGACAAAGAGGTAAAGGCCAAGCAACACGCCCAAGCCAGCCACTATGATCCACCAGATCACTTTGGCCGCTGTCATACCGACGACCTCACGCCCAGTTTCTCTGGGAAGGAACCAGTACACCCCGCCCATCATCCCCAAAAGCAGCCAAACAATCATGGTATTGAGGTGGATCGTTCGAGTCATCATGAAGGGCAGCGTAGGAAACAGAAACCTGGGATTTATTTGCTGGTACGCTGCCAGAAGCCCGAAGAGCAACTGTACGCCAAAAAGTGCAATAGCAACTCCAAAATACCAAAGCGCCAATTTCTGCGACTCGTACAGTTTAGGTCGGGTTTGGGCGATTTGATGTGTGGTCTTGTCCATGCTCACCTTCCTCCGGTTCGTCCTTTTTGTCCAAAGTAGGGTGGAAACCCATTCGTGTTAATCGCTGACATCCATTTAAGAAAAGCCACAACGGCCGTGAGTTCTTCATCCGTCAAGCCGAGATTGGGCATGATACGCTTTCCCTGGGGATACTGAGGCGGGTTAATCAGCCAGGCTTTCATTGCCGCTTCCCGAGTTTTTGCCCCCACGATGGGCATGATGCGCTCCTTCCACCAGGGGTCTAACCAGGAGCGAGTGAGGTCGGGGGCGAAGTAAGCGCCGTTCCCCAACAGGGTATGGCACTCCATGCAATTTCGCGATTGGATGGTCAGTTTCCCCTTGTTGATCAGGGCATAGGCTTCTTGCGGAGAGTACACCTTGCCGAAGAAGCCCGTTTCTTTGCCGATCACCGGCACTTCCCAGCGGCGTTCCGGGTCCCATTGGAGGCCGATCTCGTGGTTGATGACCGTCCACGGGGGAACGCGCCCGGCTCCGGGACGGACCTTATTGACTGTGTCCACGGTCAACCAGAGTAAGATCCCGCTCATGACCAGGGAACTGACGACCATGGCGTTCCGCCAAAACCGCCAAGACAGCCACCCGGATCCTCGGCTTATCCAAAGGGTGATGGCCGCGGTGAGGAAGAGTGCGGCCACCGTGATTTCAATCCAACTGTACTCCATGTTGTCCCCCCTTCTCGATCAAAAAGCGATACCATCGCCACCACAACCGGCCCCCTTTCTCGCAGGAGAGGAGCCGGTGACCTTTTTTATTCAACCAGGCCGGCAGTTCCCACCAGGAGATGGGATCGCTGCTGAGCAATTCCAGAACCTCGCCTGGTTGCATAGCCTCCAGCGCATGTTGGATGTGGACGAACCCTGCGCAGGATTTCCCACGGTTGTCCAGGCGCTGAACGGGTTGGACCGGTGGAGCGGGTCTGGTTTCCAGTTCCTCCACGTCGCACATAGCTCGGACCGGCGAGCAGGCGCGCCACATCGGGCAGGTGATGAAAATCCCCACCAGTGCGACGATCAGCCCCAACTTCAAAAGGATGAGTTGCCCAAAGGTGCTCATCAATAGCGCGCAGGCTGAGACTGGTGTAGGGCAGAGCCTGGAGTAGGCCGGTAATGAGGAGCGTGGGTAAGATGACCCGAACCGTCCGGCGGAAGCGCTCCAGGTGCCGGGCTGAAGACACCACCACGGGCAGCGACAGGATCTCCTGGGCTGCCGGCACGGCGATGAAGATGTTCCACAAAGCGCCGCCGAACCAGAGGGCGAAGGCCAAAAGATGTAGTGGCCGCAGCATCCAAGCGGAGGGGTGGTAGGGAAATGTGATCCGGGCGTCCAGGAGGGCCGTCAGGATCAGGGCCAGCACCAGCGAGGCCCAACTCAACCGCACCGGCCACTGCTGAAAGATGTCCTCCGGACGAGACCGCCAGAGGAGCCAGGCGGTGGAGAGGCAGGCAAGGACCAGGGCGCTCAGGCCAGCCAGCCAGAGGGGGATCTCACCGGCTCGGACAGCCCAGCCGTGAAGCCAGAAAAGGTGAGGGGCGGTCAACGCCACCGCCACCAGCGTCACCCCTCCGATGCGTCGGAAACGCCGGATCTCTTTTGCGATAAAGGCGAACACCTCGCCCTCCTGGGGCCTATCCAGAAAGAACCCCCACCACATGGTGCCACCAGCCAGCATCCCCACAGCAGCCAAAAAAGAGCCAGCGCACCAGCGCCTGCACCGGCGTGGCACCTTGGGTGGTCATTGTCATAAAGGTCCCCAAAAGTGCTGCAATACTGATTATAGAAAGTTTGTCACACTGTCCACTTTTATCCTCCTGCCTTCCCGATGAGCACCCGCCAGACCTCCGGGCCCTCTTCCAAGTACTCCCAGGTGACCTGCCCCTGCCGCTCGTGGAGGAACTGGTAGTAGAGGGGCTTTGGATCATGGTCATTAAGCAAGATGAAAGCCTCCCCGGGCCTAACCTGACTTCCATTGAGTAGCGGCGTAAATCCTTGATGCGGAATGACAGGCCTTTCCGCTACTGGCTACATTGCTGCCCAGGCCGGCGGCTGGGAGAAGAGCGGGAGCAGACGAAGTTTTTCCAGGAGCCGATTCAGTTCCCGAGGAATCTTGCTCAAAAGACGAACGATCGGCTTGCCTTCCACGGAGAGAACGCCGAGGCGGATTGCCTGGAAGCGGCGCAGGAGCGCAGGAACGTGTTCAACAACACCGAGCTTGCTCCACTCGGCGGCCAAACGAGCCGTCATCCAATAGGCCAGAAAGCAGATCCTCACGTGGTTGCGGACACGGTCGGGCCGCCAATGGTAGACCGGCCGGACCTCGAGGTAACTTTTTAATGCGCAAAAGGCCTGCTCGACCTC
>NZ_CAJNOB010000035.1 GCF_905250085.1 Candidatus Methylacidithermus pantelleriae | reverse complement strand
AGATTTTCTCGAAGAGCGGCTTCAGCTTGTTCCTTCTGCAAGCGCATTTGAACAACGTCCGCTACTGTTTTCTTTCCCTCGTGATAGAGAGTTTGAGTGAGATCCGATGCGATGGCCGCGTTGGCTACAGCTTTTTGCCAATTGGATAAATCGCGAAGAGCAGATTGATATTCCGCATACGTTTGACTTACAGACTCTTGAATGGAGTCTTTTAAGCGCTTCTCTTCCTGGCGGGATTCCTCAAGCGTTGCCTCGGCTTTCCGAATGCGTGGCCCTCGGGAAGGGTCCCACAGATCGATCGTTCCTAAGATCCCTACGGTATAACTCCCGGCAAACCGGTCCACTCGGTTGCTATCGGTCTCTGTTTCCGTAAAGCCGCTAATACGCGGCAAGAGGGTGGCCTTCTGCCTTTCTACCTCAGCCTTCCGTGCAGCAGTCATTGCGGAAAGCGCTGCGAGATCGGCGCGGTAGACACACGCATCTTGAAGCCATTGGGAAAGCGTTCGGCTTTCAGGCCTGCCTTCTTGGAGCTTGCCCTGAGCGCCCAGGTCGAAACTAGCCGGTTCACCCTGCAGGGTAGCAAGAACTGCCGATGCTGCACGGCGACGAGCGTTTTGATGGTTCTTTTCGGCTTCCAATGATGCCAACAGTGATTGAGCCGCATAGTAGTCAGCCCCCAGGATAAGCCCTTTTTCCTTTAGTTCCCATGCTTCCTTCACATCCTTCTGCGCGAGCGCCAAGGCCTCGTCCGCAACCTTCTCCAACTCCTCAGCGGCCAAGAGTTCCAGATAGGCATTGATTGCCACCAGGGAAGCCTCCATTCGAGCCCATCGCACCTGCCACTGAGCTGATCGAACAAGTTCCCGTGCTGACTCGACCGCCTGGGCGGTTTGAAGGGCATCAAAAATGGGCAGCTCCACCCGAAGAGCGCCAAAGCCGTTGAACCGAGTCCCCGGATAGTTGAGCGAATGAATGTCGAAGTCTCCCGCACTAAATTCCCGCTCCTTGAGTTTCATCATGAAAACCTCAACTGGGTCATTGCTTCCCACTGCCCCAACTCGGGCACCAAGGCGGGGTATATAGCCACTGCACGCGAGGGCTTTTTCGGCCAGTGCCTCTGCCAGCCGAGCTTGTTCTTTTTTCATTTGCGGGTAGCGAAAAACGACTTTTCGCCAGACCTCCAAAAACCCGATTCTCTTCCTTGGTTCTTCCCGAGACGAGGGACGCCCCTCGAAAGCCCCTGCTTCTAGCGAACGGCTGCCCCCCCGAAGAGACTGGTCTCGATGGGTTTGGATAGGTTCAGCCTTCAAAAGGCCCCGAGACCATCTTCCCACTCCTTGCCACAAAACGAAAAGAAAGAAACCAAGGATAATTACGCCTCTGCATATCCAATCGAAGGCTCCAAGACCACGAGAAAACCTCCCGTACATCGCTTTACGCGCGCCTGCAAACAACTTGTTTCCGAGCTGCGTCAAACACCTTGAGCCCGACCGCAATCCACTGTCGCAGAGCCAGAAGAAAAGACAATCCAAAATGAAAATGCTTGCCTAAAGTAAGTTTCTCCATTCTTGGCGCATTTTTCGTAAAACCTTCTCGTATGCAAAGCTGCAGCTGAGCACCACTGTCTCTGGCCCCCTACCAAGGCTATGAGCTACCAAAGCAAATTCTTTGCTAAGTTCCGCACGCCCCATAGCGTTCCTAAAACCATAGACACCCATTCCCCTACCAGGGGAGATCGTCCGGGACGCCGGCCGAACAGCGCTGCCGACGATTCGCGTGCGAGGGTTTCACCGACAAACTAAAGGTAGCGCGCACGGTTCCGCGTTTTCGGGGACAGAGGCGCGGGAGGCCGTCCCTTGCCTCCCGATCGGGCATGCGCTGCATGCGCTACTTTGACTCTCTTCCTAACTCCCACCATAGAAACGACCATACATGCTTCGTTCGAAGCCTCGCGGGTAGGGCGAAGGTGACATCACGGCCAATGCGAGTGCTCACGATTGCCTTTGGCACGGGTGGGCGCTCGGAAACACCCAATCTTCTTCGGGCGAAGGCACGAGGCTGCGCCCTGGTAAGAACTCGTGCCATGACGACGCGCGTCGTTGACCGTGCCGATCACGGGCGTGGAGGCCGGGTCGACTTCGATCACCTCGACTCTGGTAGCAAAAAAGCCGCCGTGAGGATCGCGATCGCCTTGGCATAGCCGAAGGGAGAGAACGAGCGAGCCTGAATGAGGATCCCCCCACTTGTGGTGGAGCTTCCTCTTGCCAATATGCCATCGTTGGATGACAAGCACCTTGCGCGATTCGGCGCTAGGCCCGCGCGATCGCTTTGCACGCACGAGCGAAAATCGCTTTGGCCTGCTCCTCGTTCTTGCCACGGAGATTGAATCGGATCGCGCGGATTCTCATGCGCTTACCGAAGCGCTCCGTTTCGGCCAAGGCGAAACGATCCTCGTTCATATCAATGCCCAACGCTCCGGCAAGGCGGCGTGTCACCAACGAAAACAGGTTGCGTCTCAACGCTCGCCAACACCCGCCACCCCTTCCGGTCGCGGAGGAAGCGGTAGCTCAAGCGCGGATCCCTTTGGCTTCCGAACGAGTTTCCGCCTCTTGGTTGGCGCGGTAACCATCCGGCTGGCGGAGAGGGCCTGGAGAATCGCCTCGTAGCGGCAGGCGAAGCGCAAGCCCTCAAGAACCAGATATTGGCTCGGGCTCCCTAATCTGTACGGCAGCCGCAATGGCAGCCGATCGGCTGCCTCCGGGGTGACTACGGCTTGGCAGCAGTGGTTCCCGGCGGTCTCGTCCTTCGACCCGAGCACATAGAACTGGCTGCTCCGTTCCGTCTGGCAATGCTTGTTCCGATTGGTATGATCGGCATAGCCGTTTTCTTGCAAGGAAAACTCTTTACGGGAAGGGGCGGCGCGAACCCAGAGATAGACCCACCAGCTCGGGACCCTTGATCGGCCGGGTGCGTATTGGGTTTTGTCCGCAGGATGGCAAGCCTCTGCTTTTTCTCGGGCAAAACGTTCGATCCTAGCTTTTTTCTCCTTGGGCCCGCGGATCATCTTTACCGCTCCCGGATCGGCTCCTTAGCTTCCTCAATGAGCTCAGGCCGCCTTTCGCCGATCTTTCCTTCGAGTTCGGGCGCGGATCGCGTCGAACTCTCCGGCGGTGCGGCCAAACCGCGGCAGGAAGGATCGATTACGCTCGTTGAGCGAAACACCGCCCGCATTAGCCAGAAAAAGCCCGGCCCAGCCACCCGTAAAGCGCCGCACAGGTGTTAAAAGCAACGCGCCCTGCCCGGGCATCACGCGCAACCGCGTCTGGTAAGTAGAAACAGACTGCTTGCTCATGCGATCGCTTCGAGCGCCTTCGTGGCACGGTCCTGCCCTGATCTCTTCCTGGAAAGCCTGGCACACAACCAAACAGCGGCCTCATGGAGGTAGCACACGAGATCGTGGCCATGTCATCCAGATTCGCCACGAGGATCGATCGACTCTGTGCGGCCAATGCAGCTTCCCCATACTCGAAGCCCAAACGCGTCAGCCGGTCGCGGTACTCGACCAGGATGACGCCAACCTGCGGATCACAGACCTGCCCAATGAGGCCTCTACGATGCCCGTTCATCCCGGAGCTGACCTCCTTGACGGCCTTGACGATCCGCAACGGTTTGCTTGAGAGCCAACTCGGAGAACCCAAGCCAACTGCCCGTGTCAATCCGCTTTTCGATCCGCACTGGACACCCGCGCGTAGAGGGCCACCTCGTCGGGTTGTGAACACTCGGCATGAACAATCACCGTTCCAGTTGGCTACCGCTCTATGGGAACGGGCAAACGCCCTTCCTGCCGGTTCCGCTAAGCCGTCTTGCAGCAAACACCCTGCCGCTTGGCCCACGCACTCAACTTCATTCGGATATGCTCCGATGAACAGCCTTAGGTGTGCCTATATGTTTTAGCTGTTGGGAACCCCTCGTAGATGGTCTAGTTCTCCGTGGCTGAAACAGCTTGCTCTTGGCCGCCTACAATCGGGCGCAGTCATCCTCGATCGATCCAGAATCCCGTACTTCCGCTTTTGTCCTGCTCTACTCAACTCGACTATTCCAGAAGAAGCGATCTGCTCCGCTTGCACCTTAAGCTCATACAAGTCCCTCGGAAACCTATCGTACCTTAACCATGCAAGGGTTACGTGCATTTCACGCGGCGTTCCATTGCGGATCCACCACTGCGATTATTGTCCTTGCGTAACCCCAGCGAGATCCACGCACCTTGAAAAAGGTGCAGAGTTTCGTCCTCTTTTTAAAGGGCCATCGTTCGCATGCTCTCTTCCTCAACAAAGAGTTTACCCGGTGAGGCCTGGTCGGGTTTCTTACTCTAATCCTCCTATCCTTTCTTCGGTCGCTCTCTTCATCGACGCCATCCAATAGAAGACAACATGGCTTTCCCTCACACTGCCTTAGGATTCCTCGATACGCCTTGCCTTTGTCCGGAGGCATTCATCGGAAGTTTGTTTTCGACAAGCCCGTTTGCGGAAAAAACCAGATAGGGTACTCAAATCCCCCAAATTTATTGGCATGCGACCTCCGAAGGTCTCTCCTAGCCAAGGGAATGCACAGGTATGATGGCGCGCCAACACGAAGCCACCAGCTCTCTTCTAAGAACACGCTTCGGTCCTTTGTCCTGAACACGTTCCTTCTGAACCAAGCCCAAGCCGCCGGAGAATCTTTTCCGCCAAACAAAATCCCGTAAAGGCGGATTGGATCAGGTTCAAAGCGACAAAAAGGGCCAAAAGAAGCCACCAGCGACTCAGCCAGAGAGACAAAGCCAGTGATAGAAGAACGAGAGTGCCGGCTAATACTCGGATGATATTCTCCATCTTCATGTTCTAAGTTCTTCTTTTATCTGTTCATTGTCAAGCTGATTCTATTAGCCTGCCTGCCGGTGTGCCGCACCGAACGATGGAAGCCCATAATGCCTTCCCTTTCGCCACTACAACAGGCGTGTCATTCCTCCTATACACCCTGGTTTTTCGTACCTTCTACGAGGCCTGAGCAAAAGAAAGCATTGCAACGTGCGTCCGATCAACATCGACCCATTTGCCGAGGTGTCCACAGATACGTCAGCAAGCTTCGAAAAATGTGCTGACTGGTACAATCCAATCCCTCCCGGGCGACTTAGATAGCGCCATCTAATGTCAACTGCAGATTTGGTTTGTGCCTAGAAATAGCTTGCGACCGATATGTACAACGACGGACTCGGACGACACACGTAAAAACCGTAGCGGGCGCTGCGGGTTTCCTTACGGCACTGCCTGCAGGATTTCTCCACGTCGTCCGTTTCCACTCCCCGACGAATCCTACGGAATGTGCGGGTTTGCCGCACTCGGCTTTCGGGCAACGTTCGTGGAGGATTATGCCCGCAACAGTTCCTGCGGTAAGATTTGGAAACAGGTCGAAGCGAGCTTGTCTCGTAAACACCGGTCGGGAAACTGCGGCCGTCCCTGCCCCTGTACTTTATCCTTTCAGCAGAGCCATCGGCGAAGCCGGTGCCAAGCGTTGCGATCTACTGCCCGGTAGGCTCGAGCTCACCGATCCAAAACAGGAGTAGTTCGTCCATCCCGCAACCGGTGATTGAGGAAGAATATCCGGTCCGTGGCCTCCCTTTCAAGGATTTCCGGGCAGACCCATTGGCCCAGTCTCTGCAACCGCCCCTTCATCCGTTGCGTGGAGGGTTTTGTCGCCGGGTAGCTTTGGCCCGTGCTGGGCTTGTGGTAAAGACCAAGGGTGTAACCGAGAAAGTCGAAACTCTCCTTTGGCACCAGAGCCTGCCCGGGTCGTTTCTTTCCTTGATGACAAGCCCGATTCGCACCATGATCGTTTCCGTTTGCTTCGAGGCTCCTTTGGCGTGATTCCGGCAAAGGATCGCATAGTCGCCGGCGTACAGTACAACGGTGCGCCGCCGACTTGGCACCCCAAGCCTCGAGCTTTTCCACGCCAGGATAAATCGCCTCATATAGAGGTTGGCTCATCGAGGAGAGATGGAAGCTCCTTGCGAAATTTCACGCTTCCAACGCTAGGCCTGAGTCGTTCACCTCCTCCATCCCTGCCCATCTTCTTCCTGAAGCAGTCAGTTCCAGCCAGGCTTTCGAAAAAGAGCTAGCACCGCTCCATTGAAAATGTGCCGGGCCAGGCCCTTCATAGATTCTCCGCAAAGAACCCCGCGATTTCCGTTGCCCGAGCAATGGCGACTGTGCCGAGGGCACCATGGGGTGTGGGATGGGGTGGATCGTCGAGAGGGTCACCCACCGGAATGGGGTCGATCCAACGGTCTATCATCTGGTTTGGTCTCCGAAGGATAGGTGCCACGTGTTGACCGGGGGATGGCTGGGGAAAACGGGAGCGATACTGGATGCGATCTACGCCGAAGCTGGGTAACCTGTGATCTCCCAGGAGATCCAGCCGATTGACAGTAACCTTTTTGTGGGCATCCCGCCTGGTATCGCCGTGGCCGATGCCGTTAAGCTCTTCAAGGGCATCACGGCCAGGTGGCGGTTCCACCGTTTCGTTGCGCGGAAGAAGCGGCTGTGGGGCGGCGAGCTGTGGTCGCCGTCGTAGTCCGTCGGCACGGCTGACAATGGGAGCTCCAAGAGTGTCTCCTGTTCTCTCGAGGGTTCTTAGCATGTCACCCGACGAAGGCGATACGTTAGGATGGGGACGGCGTCGATCGAACGGGATCTTACGGCGGAAGAAGCAAGATCGCCTGCTCCACTCTCCTTGGCCTACGCCGACGTTTGTAACCGGGTCGTTTCTGTGGTGCCCGAGCATTGCGTCTGGAACAGAATAGCCCTGAACCAGCGGCGCACCTACACCCTGCTGCACTAGGCAACGCCCTTGGGTGCTCAGATGGATTGCAATGCCATCTTGACGGTGTGCAAGTCCTGCAGGGGAAAGAAGGCATGGGCATGCATCAGGAAGGAGCCACCCGTTCCG
The DNA here is from genome assembly GCF_905250085.1 of Candidatus Methylacidithermus pantelleriae. Taxonomy (GTDB): domain Bacteria; phylum Verrucomicrobiota; class Verrucomicrobiia; order Methylacidiphilales; family Methylacidiphilaceae; genus Methylacidithermus; species Methylacidithermus pantelleriae. Next base: position 2,427 of record NZ_CAJNOB010000035.1, on the reverse strand, counting down.
ACCATCCGCTTTGCCCATACCAGCATGCACTTTGACAAGCGCACCTATACGCTTAAGGGTGAGAGGGTCTTGCTTTCCACGATCGATGGACGCATCAAGTTCCCGCTGCAGGGGGGCGAGTACCCAACGCGCATCCCTGCCTCGGGTCGGCCAAAGGAAGCGGAATGGGTCGTTCGCGACAGGACATGGTATCGGAGCCCCGTCGTCCAAAGGAAAGATAGCCACGCTCTGGCATCCGGCTCCGTGCTGCGCGTAGAGGTCGCACAAAAGAACCTCGCCCCCATAAGCACGGGCAAAATCTTTGGCAGCGGAAAGTTGCGCGACACGCGCGACTACTCTCTTGCGCTGCGTCATCGTTTTCCCTCCAATGGCAGCCAGAGCGCTAGAGAAAAGCTCCGGCAGGAGTCCGACAAAAAGATGCGATCGGTTTGGCACATGAACCCCAAAGCCAGTAAAAGCGTCGTCGGGGCCGCCATCGAGGTGGCGGTCGCCAGGATCCGGATGCAAGACCTCACGCACATCCCCAACCGGAGGAAGGGCCGCAAGCGCGTGTGTGCGACCGTTGGCACTGCTGGGCGTGGCGGCAGCTGCCATCCTTCCTCGACTACGTCGATCCCGGAGCCTCCATGCGCCCGACCTGCCTGTGTTGGGGAGGTCTGGGGACACGCTTGAGAGATCGTTTCGAGTGTCTTTACTCTCATCTCCGGGCGCACGGCAACGTGAACGCAAGTCGAAAGATCGCCTGGATTGGTGAGACCGCGGCTTCGCCTAGGGCGGTCATAAAGACGCTTGACGTTGGCAACATGGGGAAGCTTAACCATCTCTGCGCTCTGCCCTAAAGCCTCTGCGATTTCAGCCGCGGGTTGTTTACCGGACGAGGCTGAGGTTGGCTTGTCGACGCGCTCCCCCACGTCGGAGCTATACGGCAGAAGCTGGAGGAGCAAAGACATGGACGTGGTGGCGTGCTGGCCTGAAATCAGTTTCATGAAAACTGAAGGATCGAAGGAGATAAGCCACGATGAACGAAAAGAGGAGGATTAGGCTCGATAGAGCAAAGGGGATCGTTGATCCGTTGACCGAGCTTGTGAGAGAGGGGGCTAGGCGTTTGATCCAGGAGAGCATTGAAGGGAAGATCCGAGGAGCTCCTGGATTGCTATGCGCATCTTCAGTACGAGCGGGGTCAAGCAGCCTGTGGGTCCGCAATGGTCTTCTCCAGAGGAGATTGTGACGGGGATCGGTCCTGTGGAAGTGAGAATTCCTAAGGCAAGAAACCGGCATGGGGAATCGGTGGTTTTCCACTCTTCTCTCTCTTCCGCTGTATGTTCGAGAGGCATAACGGTAGGAGGCAGCGTTGCTTTGGGTTTTGGTTTAAGGGAATTTGCGCGGGTCAAATGCATGAGGCGCTGGAGGTTTTGTCGGGGTCGAGCCACCAAGAGGGTATCTCCCTTAGTCTTCAAGCCGGGTAAAGCGCTGTTGGGAAGAGGAGTATGACGGCTCGCTCTCTAGAGATCGCCCCCAAGAGACCTACGTCTCCCCAGGCGAGGTGGATGAAATGGGAAAGCGGCTCGCGCGCCCACCATCAAAGGTTGTGCAAGCTGGTGATCGTCGAAGTCAACGATCGTGGAAAGAAGGATTCCTTGGTCAAAAGCGCATAGAGCGCGGGATTCGACCCAGCGTTGCGGGGAATGCTTCTCGAACCCAAAAGCACGTGGGTTGCACGCTTCCCTAATGTTGGTAATTGGAGACGGTGCCCCTGGGCTCTGGGCAGTTCTCTCCGAATTCTATTCAGGGACTCGTCACGACCCCTTGGAAGTCCACAAGGCGGCCGATGTCTTGAGTCATCTACCCAGAGCCTGCGCAACCCAAGCCCAGAGAAGCCTTGTGCCGGTTCTGGAATCCTGAGAGCCGTGCAGAGGCACCAATGGCCTTGATCCCTTTCTTAGGACCTACCGAGCTGGGTATCCCGAGGCAATCGATTGCTTGGACAAGGATAGGGAAAAGCTGCTGACTTTCGATGATTTGCCTCTAAAACACGGGCGTTCCATGCGGATCATCAACCCGATCGAATCCGCGTTGGCCACGATTCGATATCGAACAGGTACACCCAAGGGATCTATGGGCTGGAAAACCATGCTCGCCAGGATCTATGAACTCCCCAGGTGCGCTCCAGACGCGATGGCACCGTATCCTTTGGATTTGACCTTCTTCCCAAGGTCATCCAGGGGAAAACCTTCAACAATGCTCTCGAAGTCACCTTACCAACCGATCATAGGCAAACCGACGCCTAACCAAGATAATCCACCACATTTGACTATAATCCGGACTGATCGAGGGTGCCTCGGACCGAGATGATCAAGAAGCTTTGTTTTAGGGTTTTGCAATTGACTGGGGCCAAGCCGCAACCGAGGGTACTTGCTTGAAAGGACT
>NZ_CAJNOB010000034.1 GCF_905250085.1 Candidatus Methylacidithermus pantelleriae | reverse complement strand
ATCCAAACGTTTGACCGCAAGGAGCCGGTGTGTCACCCACGAAAAGGCGTCCGTGTTACGGACGTTCGGCAAACACTGGCCAGCCCTTTATCGCTCCTGCACGAAGTGGTAGCTCAAAAGCGCCGATTCCTACCGCTTCCGGCCGAGTTTCGGCCTTTTGGTTGGCACCTCCACCATCTGGATGGCAGCAAGCGCCTGGAAAATCCCCTCCTGGGCGTAGGCAAAAGCGCACGCACTCAGAGGAGCTGGCATTGACTTTGGCTCCCCATTCCCTCGGAAGCCCTAACCGCAAGCATCACGACCCCCCGTCCGGGGATAGCCTGGGTCGGCAGGACGACGGGTTGCCGGCAGTCTCCTCCGCCAACCCCGAGCACAGACAACGGGCTACTTAGGCTCCGTTTGCCAATTGCCCTTCCAGTCCGCATGGTCGGTGGATCTCCTTTCTTCGAACGAAAATTTTTTCCGAGACAAAAGGACGCTAACTCAAACAGGGACGCACCCGCTCGCGACTCCTCTTCAGCCAGGACGAGCTCAAAGTAGCTCGGTCGGGAGGATGACTAGCGGCCTGCCTTTTCCAAGCAAACCGTTCGACCCCGCCATCTTTTGCTGGGAGTTTGCGGATCGATCACCCTTTCCGCTCTCTGGATCCCACTCCTTAGCTTCCTCAAATCCACTCGGGCCACCGAGGCAAAAAAGATCGATTGGGCTCGTTAAGGAAAAACACAAGCCCGGATCTAGCAAAAAACTCCGCTCCACCCGTCTGGAAAGCGCCACATAGCTCTTTTGCTATCAGCATCCAACCTCTTTTGCTGTGAAACCGGAAAGCTTACTCAAATAAATGGCACGCAAGTGCCTTCTTAAGCACAGTTCCGCACAGATCTTTTTCCCGTAACGCCTAACATACAAGCAAACGAGCTTCCCACGTAGATCGCGCACAATATCCTCAGTCCTCTCATTGAGATCCACCACCACGATCGAGTGAGTCTCCACGGCCCATGCCGCTTCCCAGTACTCGAAGCCCAACCGCATCAACCGATCCCCTGCTCGACCAGGACTGAGGCCAAGCTTTGGATCACAGAGTAGCCGAATAAGCCCTCTTGCGCTGGCCGTTCCTCCCAACCCAACCTCCTTGGACCGCCTTGACCATCCGCAAACTCTTTCCTTGAGAGCCAACCGGAAGAACCCAAGCCAATTGTCAATCTATTGCTTCATCACCGCTTGCAGACCCGTGCGTCCGAGGACCCCATCCGGTGGGTGCTACCTCCGCATCCCCGATTACCGTCCCCTCCGAGACACCCCCTCTGCGCCAAAAGCCAAACACCCCCTCCCCCATCAACCCAACCGTCTCGGAGGTGGTAGCAAACACCCGACCGCTCGGTAGCCCACACAGCCAGCTTCATCCGGATGGAATCCACAGCCTCAGGTGGATTTCAAGCTCTTGGCACCCCTCCGGCCCTATACTTCTCGCTTTCTCCTTCATCCCATGGGCCCTTCATGGGGCGTTTTCATCAAATCGGAAAGTGACCAATGGCCACAAGCCCAGCAATAATACAGGCCAAGGGCAGAGCATAAAAAAGGAACCGAGGCAACCAGCTTTTTTCCACCGGCGCAGACCGCACGGACCGGAAAAGAATGTGAGCTAGAATCACCCCCAAAAGCATAACCGTAGCATGGAGGTGACTTTTCACTGCTCCTTGTGCCAATAGGATCACCCCAATCAATGCTTGGAGGTCATAAAGCCCAAGAAACACTATTGCCAAAATGCGATCCCATTGCGCGGGAGATCTCTGCGACCACCAGCCCAATAGGGTGGCACACAAACCTGCCAAAACGGCAGCCAGCACACCAAACCGAAGATAGGAATGAGCAAGGAGAAGGGTGCTGATCACAGTTCTCCCAAGATCCAAGGCGCCTCTTTGACGTCAAGCTTTTCCTTGCCTAGCCGATCCGTTCCCTTCCCATCCTCGCCCGCAGGATCTCCGGAACCTCGACCGATCCATCCTCTTTTTGGTACTGCTCCAAGATGGCCAAGCCTGTTCGAAACGTAATTCCGGTGCAATTAAGACTCCACGGAATCGCACTTTTAGTCGAGGAAGCCGTAAATCGAATCCCCAGGGAACGAGTCTGGAAGTCCGCGGCATTCCCATTGGAAGAAATTTCAATAAATTTCCCCTGGCCCGGGAAAAACGCTTCAATATCCACCTGGCGGCAATGTTTCTTGGGAAGTTCCGCTGTGCACAGTTCCATCACCCGATAATGCAGACCCAGACCCTGATAGATCTTTTCCTCAATCCGGAGGAGTTCTTCAAACATCGATCCCGCCTGTTCGGCGGTACAAATGACTACCATTTCCACCTTTTCAAATTGATGCGTTCGGACGATCCCTTTTTGATCCTTTCCGTGACTTCCCGCCTCCTTTCGAAAACAGCTCGTCGAGGCCGTCACACGAATCGGTAACTCCTCCTCCCGAAGTTTTTTGCCAGCAAAAAACGCCATAAGCGACGGCTCGGCGGAACCAACCAGGTAAGCGGACCGGCCCTCATCGATCCGGACCTCATACTGCTGTCCTTCAAAGTCAGGAAGGTGTCCGGTCCCTCGAAGAATCTCCGCATTAAGGAGAAGCGGTGGATAAAACAGTTCAAATCCCTCAGCTACGATTTGCTCCAACGCATAATCCAGGAGAGCTTTCTGGAGAAGGGCTACCGAGCCACGTAGGTAGTACCCCCGCGTTCCAAAAGCCCGCACCCCCTCTTCGGGGCAAATTTCCCTGCCGTAAAGAGGTAACTCGTAATACGGCCGCGGGGAAGACCAACGGATTGTCTCGGGACGAAATTCGCGAAGGAGACGGTTCTCTTCGCTGGACCGACCGATCGGAACGCACGGGAGCGAAAGGACCGGGATCTGGGGCAAAAGTAGGTCCATCCTCTTCCGGTATTCCTCGACCACTCTCTGGAGTTCTTCGATCCGAAGGGATAACCGTTTGGACTCTTCCAGATAACTCTGTTTTTTTTCCGGAGGGACCTCAAGAAACGCCCGGGCTCGACGATTTTTCTCTGCGAGGCATTTCTCGCACTCGGCCAGATGGCTTCGCCATTGGTTGTAAGAGCTTACGAACTCATCCACCACCGAAGGATCCATCCCCCGGTTTTCCATCTCTTCTCGATACCGGGTTGCATGAAAGACGACGTGGCGTGGATCAACCATAAGCGGGCGCGACCTCCTCTGGAGTTCTTGGTGCAAGCTCCTTAAGGGTTGCCTCAAAAATCCGTGGATCGCGGATGGGAACCTGGCAGGCTCCCTTTTGACAGATATATACGGACGGCCCTGGATCGTCCTTCGGGAGCCACTGAAGTTCGTTCGCAACCCTGTCTCTTACTTCCCTCAGCGTCCCAGTTGGCCGGCTGACCAAGACTTTTTCCACAAAAGGAAGGAATCGCTCAAAAAGAGCCTTCTTTAATTCCCGTGCCCGGTCATCCCAATGGCTTGCCACTAAAACCAGCTGAGTAGGGGGGGCTTCTAGCCGCGGAAGGACACCGGCAAACCATGGAAGTGCTTCCGGAAAGCGTTGGAGGATCTTTCCTTCGGCACGTACCAAGGCCTCCGCCCGGTCCCAGTACGTTTTCTCCCCAGTCCAGCTGGACAGGCGCACAAGATTGGATAAGGCTATCGATTGAGGTGCCGGCTCCGCGCCATCATATCGCTCTTTGAGCCGCAACCAAAGAGAAGGATCTTCCTCTGCCGCAAAATAACCGCCTTCTCCATCGTCCCAAAACCGGCGGTCCATGGAGTGTTGCACGCGGCAGGCGCGTTCAAGCCACTCTTCCCGCCCGGTAGCCTCGAAGAGTTCTAAAAACCCGCTGACCACACAGGCATAATCGAGCGCAAACCCCCCAATATCGGAAACGCCATTGCGGTAGATCCGAAACAAGCGCTCATTGAGGGGATCCCAGAATTGAGACCAGAGAAACTCCCCACACCTTTCGGCACATTCCACAAAAACGGCCTCCTCCAGGGCGGTCCCCACCCTTGCCAAGGCCGAGATCATCAACCCGTTCCAGCCTGCCACAATCTTGTCATCGACCCAAGGTTTGGGGCGCCTCTCGCGTGCTTCCCATAATTGCCTTCTGGCCAGTTGGAGCAACTGGGATGCTTCTTCTCTCGAAAGACCCAGTTCCTGGGCCACCTCCTCCAGCATAGCGGCCTGCCACAAGACATTTTTACGCCGAAGCTCCCCGTGCGCATCCACCTCCTGCGGAATGTTCCCCTCCGGGGAAAGGCCGTAAAACCGGTGGACCAGTTCCCGGAGAGGCTCCTCGAGCACGCTGTCTAGCTCTTCCAGTGTCCACAGGTAAAAGGCTCCCTCTTTCGGTTCTCCTCCGGATTGGGGATCGGGGCTATCGGCAGCCAAGGAAGAATAGAAAGCTCCCTCGCGAGAAGCGAGCTCCCGCAGTGCAAACTCGAGGGTCTCTCGAGCCACTTCCGCCCACTCTCTTGCACCGGTCCATTGAAACCCTTCCAGGTAAACCAGGGCCAGCTGCGCCTGATCGTAGAGCATTTTTTCAAAGTGCGGTACCTTCCACGCTCCATCCACGGCGTATCGGTGAAAACCTCCTCCCAAATGGTCCCGAATCCCTCCCCGTCCCATCCCCTCGAGGGTTTTACAAGCCATGCCCAGGGCCTCTCCGGCCCGGGGATCCACCGGTCGTCTCCAGGCAGCATAGCGGAAAAGAAAGAAAAGAATCGAAGGCCGCGGAAATTTTGGAGCTCCGCCAAAACCACCGTGAACCGGATCAAAATCTTGGCGAAACGCTTGGAAAACGTTTTCCACAATTTCTGCGGGCAAGCTCCCTACCGCTTCCTCTCCCCCGGAATCGCCCCGCAAATGCAAAAGTTCTTTAAGACGTTGAACCGCTTGCTCGCCATGCTCTCTCAAACGCTCGGGCTGGTTTTCCCAAAGCCAAGCGATTCGCTCCAGCACCCTCCCAAACCCAGGGCGGCCCCACCGGTCGTCCTTGGGAAAATAGGTGCCTCCATAGAAAGGTTTTCGATCCGGCGTTAGCCAAACCGAAAGGGGCCACCCTCCCTGGCCTGTCGTGGCCTGAACAAAGGCCATGTATAACTCGTCAAGGTCCGGTCGCTCTTCTCGATCCACTTTGACCGGAACAAACCGCTCATTGAGCAACTGGGCAATCTGAGAATCCTCAAACGACTCCTTGGCCATCACGTGACACCAGTGACAACTGGCATATCCGATGGAAAGAAAAATGGGCTTGTTTTCCTCCCTGGCCTTGCGCAGCGCTTCCTCTCCCCATGGGTACCAATCCACCGGATTGTTTGCGTGCTGGCGCAGATAGAGGCTCTTCTGCTCAGCGAGACGGTTCATAGGCCTGGACCTTCTTTCACGGGACCTTAGCGCTTTGGGTTACCGTGCCATCCTTCTCGAGGAAAAGCCTCTTTTCCGGTCCTGGTCCCGCTTTTCTCCGAAAAAGACGCGTGTCCTGGAGGCAGCAAGGATCCACGGTTTCCAAAACCGTTCCCCCGCTACCTTTACAATCTAATGCTTTCTCCGATGGGTACCAACTGGAGCTCGATTCCCGCCGCGGCAAACGTGTTGCGGGCCTTTTCGTGGTCAATCCGAATGGCCTCAAACGTGTCGTAGTGAACACCAACGACCCGCCGGCTCCGCAAAAACCTGGCGGCATGGACGGCTTCCTCAATGTCCATAGTAAACGTTCCCCCAATGGGCAAAATCGACGTCTCTGGGGAGTAGAGTTCTCCCAAAAGCCCCATTTCGCTCGTAAGAGAAGTATCTCCGCTGTAGTAGAGAGTCTTTTTTTCCAGCATAAGGACAAAACCCCCGGGGTTTCCGCCGTAACTGCCATCGGGTAAGCTCGACGAATGGGCTGCGGGAACAAAGCGAGCCTCCCCTCCCACAAACCGCAGAACTCCCCCGAAATTCATGGGATAAGTACGCTTGACTCCCTGGCGCTCCAACCATTGCGCCACCTCGAAGTTTGCCACCACCTGAGCTTGGGATAAACCCGCAATCCAGGAGGTGTCTTCCACATGATCCCTATGCCCGTGAGAGACCAGAATGTAATGGGGCCGAAGCGCAAGCGGGTCTACCTTGCCCGCGGCCAAAGGATTGGAACGAATAAAGGGATCAAATAAAAGAATGGTCTCTCCCGCCTCGATCGAAAAACAAGCATGACCGTAATAGCGAAGGTAGATTTCCATGACTCTTCCCTCCCTTGGTTTTTAAGAAATGGCCAGCACCTGGAACAATCCGTCAAAAACTTCCCTCCCATGGGATCCAGTTGGCCTGGGCCCTTCGTGGATTAGGAATATACTTGGAAGAAAGAAAGCGTAATGATCCTAGTCGATGTCACAGCAGCTACCCGCTCGCTCAAACACACCGGTGTGGAACGCTGGATCCGCTATTTTTACCACCATTTTTCGGCCCGTTACCAGGTAATCCCACTGGTATGGGATCCTCTTTGGCGGCTCTACGCAAGGCTTTCTCCGAGGGAAAAATTTTTGCTTTCTTCCCCCTTGCTTCCCCAAGGGCAACAAGGACAAGAACCGGTCGGACTTTCCTTTTTCTTCGGCCGACTAGCTCAACACTGGGATCATGCTTACCGTCGCGTCGGACGCGAGATCTTTTCCCAAAACGGGGTCTATCTCTTTACACTGGAAAATGTGATGGACACGCGTTCCCAGTTTCTCCAGGCGTGGATCACGCGAGGAACTCGTTGGATTGCCGTCCTCCACGATCTTATCCCCTTGCACACCGGACAAGCCCGCTCTCATTCCCTCTCTTATTTTGTTTCCTTTTTGCAACAACTCCCCAAAGCGTACGCCGTGATTTGCCCCTCGCAGGCCGTCCGAACGGAATATCTTCAGTGGTGTGAGGCTTCCGGAATCCCATTGACCACCCAAACTCTGGTTTTTCCCTGGCCACCCAGTCTCCCAGTCGATCGACCCCATGTGTTGCCCAACTATGGAAGTCGTCGTGTCCTTTGTGTCTCAAGCTTCAACGAGCGCAAGAATCACCGGACGCTCTTGCACGCCTGCGAGATCCTCTGGAAAAAGGGTTGTTCCTTTCAGCTGGTTCTCGTGGGACGGATTGGCAAGGGATTCGAATCCACCGTCGAGGAACTCCGCCAGCACTGCCGAAGGGAGGGCTGGCCAGTCCTTTGGTTCCACCACGTGGACGACGAGACTCTGGTGCGACTGTACGGGGAAGCCAGTTTCACTGTCTTCCCCTCCCTAGACGAGGGTTTTGGTTTTCCTATTCTGGAGAGCACCTGGTTAGGCCGCCCGTGTATCTGTAGCCGTGAGGGGGCCAGTGGGGAACTGGCAGCCGCGGGAGGGTGCCTCGTAACCGACGTCCATTCTCCCGAAAAACTCTCCTCGGCGATGGAAGAACTCCTCACGTCTCCTGCGACTTACCAGCGGCTTTTCGAAGAGTGCAAAAGGCGACCCTTTCCCAGCTGGGATAGTTGGATCCAAACCTTTGCCCACGAGCTCGGACTTCCCGTAAGCGAGCTCCATCCGGAAAGCAAACCCTAGGCTAGAGGAAGAGTTTTCGGAAGCCCGAAAACTCGATCCCCTTCCTTCCAGCGCCCCTGACGCTTAAGAAGCCTAATGCGTTCAAACCGTTTCAGTACATTACGCTTGGCCGCAAGGCTTTTGGCGGCCCGTTTCAGACTCGGATGCTGGGACATAGGAAAAGGCTTCGCTTTTACAGCTGACATTCCTCGGTCTTTCTGTCAAGGATGGAAAAATCCTCCTTCTGTTCCATTTCTGGCAAAAGGGTTGTCCTGGCATGGAAACCGCCGCCAGAACTGACCTGGAGCGATCCAGCCTTCACCTCGCTAGCCTCCAGAATACCCCTCTTTCCCACTTCGATCTCCTGGGCCATCACCTTCCCTTCCACCCAAAGAAGCCCCTCCACTCGGAGGCACCGACACAAAACCCCGCGAACCGAACTGTCTGCCCCCGCGGCGACCCGGACCATTGGGGCCCGGATCGTGCCCCGCACTCTCCCCTCTTCCCGGATTTCCACAAGTTCTAGCCCGTGGACCGTCGTCCGGAGCTCGCCTCCAATAAGAACCCTTCTCCCCACGACTTCTGGGCCAATGTAAAGAGAACCCTTGGCAAAAAACACATCTCCTTGCGTGTAAATCCGTTTTCCAAATCGCCCGCGGATAAGATAGCTCCCCACATCAAGATGTCGCCCGCAGAATCCACAAGTGGTTGAAAGGGCGTCTTCATAGACCTTTTGTTCCGATCCGCAGTACAGGCACCGAATCGCTCGGGTAGGCTTGGGTCGAGCTGTAGCTTTGGGACGACCTCCCACTTCCAAAGCAATGTACTTGCGGCAGCTCCGGCAAAGGGTTGAAATGGCACCCGCAGCTTCCCACTGAGCTGCCCCGCAATAGGGGCACCGAAGCAGCCGCTTTGCTTTTCCTTTTCTAAAAAGGAAACCCATGAGCCTTAATCCACCGGAAAATTCCCTTGTTTTCTCGCCGCGGCCCGACGTGAACCTCTCCCCGGACCCATGCTCCAGGTGCCACAGTTAAAGCCCCCGCCACGATGTCCCCCGTCACCCGAGCTCCGCTTTGGATCTGGAGGTTCCCCTTCACCCACAGTCGCCCCTGGAAAGAGGTTTGCAACACCAGATCCTCCGCGCACCCGAGTTCTCCCTCAAACCGTGCGGCCAAGCTGAGACAACTTTCTTTTGCGCTTTTTCCCACAACTGGCACAAACTCACTTTCCTTTTTCTGTATAGTGTAATTTGGCAAAAACGGAAAAACCAAAACTCTACAAACCGGCTTCCTTCTGGATGAACGTGCGAAACGCATCCCTCACGGCTCTCGACTTTACCCGGGCAGCGCAAAGACAACGCTGGATCCAACTTCTTTCCCAACTTTCTTGGGAAGAGAAAGATTGGGATCGGCTCGCGCTGGCGCTTTTCCAATACCACGCCCACCACTGTCCCCCGTACCGCCGCCTGGTCTCGCTCCTTGGGACCCAACCCGTCTCGTGGCGGGACATTCCGGCGCTCCCCCAGGCGATTTTTAAAGAAACCCCTGTTTTCTGCGGAGACCCATCCGCAGCTAAGGTCATGTTTGAAACCAGTGGCACCACTCGCGGCTCCCCTGGAATTCACCGGATGCGTTCCATCGATCTTTATCGGTGGTCCGCGCAGGAAGGAGCCAAGCGGGCAGGACTCCCCTATGCTACAGCTGAGCTTCATTTTTTAACCCCCTCACCCCGGAAAGCTCCCCATTCTTCCCTGGTTCGAATGTTCTCCTTTTGGGGGTCCCGAAGATACTTTTGGATCGATCACGGCACCCTCCAAGTCGGTGCCTTTCGAAAGGCGTTGGACCAGGCCTGTGCTCGCACTCGGCCAGTGGGAATCTGCGGACCTGCCTTGGCTTTCGTGTTTCTTCTGGAAAATTGGCCCCGAGGTTGGAACCCCAATCTTTCACCCGGTAGCTTTCTTTTGCAGACTGGCGGGTTGAAAGGCCGAAGGACAACCCTTTCCAAAGAGATTTTGTACGGGGAACTTGCCCGCGCCTTTGGCCTGCCCGACGATAACATTTGGGATGAGTACGGAATGACCGAACTCAGTAGCCAAGCCTACGCCCGCGGGCTTCGGGAATCCCACCGGACACCCCCATGGGCAAGGGTGCTCGTTATCGATCCAGCCAGCGGAAAGGAAGTGCCCGTCGGCCATCGGGGTTGGGTTCGCTGGTTCGATCTGGCCAACGTGGATTCGGTCCTGGCCGTCGATACCGAGGATGAAGCCATTCGCACGCAGGAGGGGTTTCGCCTTCTCGGGCGCCATCCCGAAGCTAGGATCATGCGAGGATGTTCTCTCCTCGTCGACGAGCTCCGGTCGTCCCTATGACTACCGCGGAACGAATCGAGCTTCTGGGGCCTTTCTGCCGCCAGTTTCCCGAGCTAGGACTGCGGGGTAGAAGGGATCTTCAATACTGGCTTTCCTTTGAACTCGGCAACTGGCAAGCCCTGGATCAATGGGTCCCCTTGGGCAAGGGATTGGAGGCAAAAGCCCTCTCCCCCCGCACGATTTACCATGTGCTTGCCGGAAATCTCGCGATCAGCGGATGGCAAAGCCTCCTGGGGGGATTGCTTCTGGGTTCGCTCAACCGTGCAAAAATTCCGCGCGCTCAAGAGGAAGCGTTCCAACGGTTTTTCTCTCTCCTCCCATCCCGGCTCCAGCCGTTTCTCGCCTTTGATAGGGAACTGGATTGGCAAGCCCTGCGCTCAGCAGAGGCCGTCATTGCTTTTGGTACCCAGGAGACGATCCAAAAGGTGAGAGAAAACCTCGAACCTGCTCAGACCTTTGTGGCCTACGGCCCCAGGGCTAGTCTTATCTGGCTAGGCAAAGTCCACGACCTTCCAGAAGAACTGATCGATCGGTGCGCTTATGACATTGCCCTCTACGGGCAGCTTGGTTGTCTTTCCCCTCAAAGCATCCTCGTCCTGCCCCAGAGTCACCTCACGGCATTTTGCCATCGGCTTGCCGAGGCACTCCGACGCTGGTCCACGAAGCTACCCTGCCCACCCCCGGATCCGGTGGCGACTCGGCAAATCCAGGAAGCCAGAACGATCGCCCATGCCATGGGGTGGCCGGTGTGGACGCCGGGAGAAAGTCTCCAGTGGACGGTCATCCTTCGAAGTTCTCGTGAGTTTTCCCCTAGCTTCGGGTACCGGCTGATCTATGTGGACGTTGTTCCCTTAGAATCGCTGGAAGATTGGTTACGCCCCCTGGCCGGAAGTCTTTCTACGGTAGCTAGCCCATCTCCTCTGGATCCAGGACTTCAAACGCTCTTTGTTCAATACGGTGCGTGGAGATTCTGTGCCGTGGGGAAAAGTCAGTGCCCCTTTCCCTGGGCATACCATGACGGGCGTCCCCGCTTGGCAGGGCTGGTTCGATGGATCCTCCAAGAGCCGTTTGTCGGTCGGAAGCAGCGCCCGAAGCCGCCTCGAAGGGTTTTTCACGAGAAGGGGGTTCGTCGGGCTCGGTCGGTCCACCAAACGTAACCGCAAAGGGTAAAAACGTTTTTTCGTGCAACGTCTGGTACTGCGAAGCTCCCAAAACCCGGGACCCTTTCCTGGCGAGGTTCCCTCCAGATTACCCTACCATCGTCACACATGCTCCAGCCAGAATTCCTCCTCTCCGACCACTCTCCGGTAAAAACAACTGGATCGTCCTGTGTGGCAGAGATCCTCTTCCTTCCGAGGGATGACTTTGACAAGTAACGCATCCTGGTCGCAGTCCACTAAAACCTCTACCACGTCCAGGTAGCAACCGGACGTCTCTCCCTTGACCCATAACGCTTGGCGAGAACGGCTAAAAAAAGTTGCCCGTCTTGTCCGCAGGGTCCTCTCTAAGGCTTCCCGGTTCATGTAGGCAACCATAAGGACCCTCCCCGTTCGCGCATCGACGGTTACACACGGGAGAAGGCTAGACCGATCAAACCGAGGCCAAAAGAGGGTCCCCTCTTCGATTTCCTTCGCCGAGGGCAGTTCTTTGCCTTTCGATCCGTTGGACAAGATGCCTCCTTCCACAGGTTTTTTCTTTCCCAGAGGGACTTCTCCACACCACGTGACACAAGTCCTAGGGTTTCTGGACGCAAATCATCACCCCATGTTCCTTGCAAGTCTTTTCCCTTTCCATCCTTTGGCCTTCTCCCAATAAGGTCGATTCCGTTTGTCCCCTCTCCTTTAAGAAGCGTTTTTGGAGAGAAAAAACCAAAAAGAGCCATCCCTCTCCAGCAGCACACCCCGTTGTTTTGCGCCCATCATCCCTCACCAGCCCCGCCGGCGCTCGGTGCCCCGCTGTCTTTCACGAGCCCTTTTCCACCTTCCACAGGACAACCGGTCGAGCACCTTGCCCTAGCCACCGAGCCAACGCTCCATACCGTAACCCGCGCCCGCTAATCCAAACGCCCTTCCCTCCGGCTAACTCCAATGTCACGGAGAGGATGCACAAACCTGGAATGAGAAGATCGGCCCGTTCCTTTTCTATGGAAGTTTCCTGCAGGAGATTTTCCCAGCTAAGCTCTTGGAGCTTACCCAGGGTTTCCTCCAGTGTCTCCCGCGGGATCCAGACCTTCCCACCGCAGCGAAGTCGCAGAGCTACTTCCTTTTCCCGGAAGGAAGCCGCAGCCGTGACCGCTCCCCCAGTCGCTACAAGGACCTGGGCCCGCCTCGCAAAGTCAGCCGTCGCCTTTGCCACCCGCTCGTACAAAAATGCCTTAAGGTTGCGTACGACCTCCGGACCCACCGGGAAATCCTTAAGGAAAGCTTCCCGCAGCCGGACGCTTCCAAGAGGCAGGGAGGCGGCGGCCCACAACTCTCCTCCTGCCCCTTCCATCCACTCGCAACTTCCTCCTCCCACGTCCACTACCTCAAGCGCTAACTGCGTCCATTGCGGATCCGTCGCTACCCCTTGAAGAATTAGGCTCGCCTCTTGCCATCCCGACAGCACCACCGGCCGGATTCCAAGAAGTTCCTCTACTTGAGAAAGAAATTCTTCTCGATTGTGAGCATCCCGAACGGCGCTCGTCGCCAAGATCCATCGTTGTCCAATCCCCTTTTGCTCCTGGCTACGCAGGCTCTCCAGAGCTCGCAAGCCTCGTTGGACAGCGTCTGAACCCAGTTCCCCTTTTTTCTCCAACCCTTCTGCCAGCCGGCAGGCAAGACTTCGATCGGCAAAAATCCAGATCCGATCTGCACCTTCCCGAAACGCCTGAACGAGTTTAAAGGAATTACTTCCCAGCTCATACACCGCACAAGGTTCAAGCTCCTGGGGCAGCGCAGGCAAAGCTTCTTGTGGCAGATCCCCAAGCCTCATAAACAACCGCCCTCTTTTTTACTCCACTCCCCCCTTAGCCAGCTACGATGGGGATGGCGAAGAAGACGCTTTTGGGAGAACCTCAAAAACGAAATTCCCCTCCTGAAAGTCGATGCAAACCCGGCTTCCCTCTAAGATCTCACCCGCGACAATCTTTTTTGCCAAGGGGGTTTCCAACTCCTTCTGAAGCACGCGTCGTAGGGGTCGCGCCCCATACACGGGACTATACCCGCGCTGAGCAAGTTCCTTCCGAGCCGCCGGAGTTAATTCCAATTCGATGGAACGGTTCGCCAAGCGTTGACGCAATGCCTGCAACTGAAGCTCAACAATTTTTTCTAGTTCCTCCAAGGTAAGCGGCTTAAAGAGCACAATCTCATCAATCCGATTCAGAAATTCCGGCCGAAAGTGCGCGCGCAATTCCCCCAGCACAGTTTCTCGCACTCCCGGAGGGATGTCTCGGGCCCCGGGAGGAAGCTCCATTAAGTGAACGCTCCCAATATTCGAAGTCATAATCACAATGGTATTTCGAAAATCCACCGTCCGCCCTTGACCATCCGTTAGCCGACCATCATCCAACACCTGAAGAAGAACATTGAATACCTCAGGATGTGCCTTTTCGACTTCATCAAAAAGAACGACACTATAGGGTCTTCTGCGAACCGCTTCCGTGAGTTGCCCGCCCTCTTCGTAACCGACATATCCTGGAGGCGCTCCAATGAGCCGTGCAACAGTATGCTTTTCCATATATTCGCTCATGTCGATGCGAATCATGTTATTTTCACTATCGAAGAGCGCCTCAGCGAGCGCTCGGGCCGTTTCTGTCTTGCCCACCCCGGTTGGTCCCAAAAAAAGAAACGAGCCGATGGGCCGCTTGGGGTCTTTGAGCCCCGCTCGAGCACGGAGGACCGCATTGGCGACACTAGAAACGGCTTCCTCCTGCCCAACCACCCGCTGGTGAAGGAGATCTTCTAACTTTAAGAGCTTCTCCCGCTCGCTTTCCAAAAGACGAGCCACCGGAATTCCTGTCCACCGGGAAACGACCTCCGCAATTTCATCTGCGGTGACCTCTTCCTGGATCAATCGCTTTGCTGCACCCTGGACCTGCTTTTCGAAGTCGGCAATTTGCCGCTGGAGCATCGGGATCTTGCCATAGCGTAGTTCGGCCACCCGGTTGAGATCATACGCTCTTTGAGCCTGCTCAAGTTCGTGTTCTGCGCGCTGCAACTCTTGCCGTAACTCCTGTAACGTCGCCAAACTTTGCTTTTCTTTCTCCCACTGCGCCTTAAGGGCATCCCGCTCCGCGTGAAGTTCCGCCAGCTCCTTTTCCAATTCTTCCAAACGTTTCCGAGAAGCTTCGTCCTTTTCTTTCCGTAAGGCTTCTCGCTCGATTTCTAACTGCAACACACGCCGTTCCAAAGTCTCCAGCTCCTCCGGCATACTCTCCATTTCCGTTTTGAGCTTGGCTGCCGCTTCATCCACCAGATCAATCGCTTTGTCCGGCAAAAAGCGATCACTGATGTAACGATGCGAGAGAACCGCAGCTGCTACGAGCGCGCTATCCTGGATCCGGACCCCGTGGTGAAGCTCGTATCGCTGCCTGAGTCCCCGGAGAATCGAGATCGTATCCTCCACCGAGGGTTCCGTCACATGAATCGGCTGGAAACGCCGCTCCAAAGCCGCATCCTTTTCAATGTAACGCCGGTATTCGTCCACCGTCGTCGCTCCAATGCAATGAAGCTCCCCACGGGCCAGCATCGGTTTGAGCATGTTACTTGCATCCATGGCCCCTTCCGCGCGGCCTGCCCCCACAACGGTATGCAACTCGTCAATGAAAAGAATGATCTGGCCAGAAGCCGCAGCGATTTCTTGAAGAACCGCCTTGAGTCGTTCCTCAAACTCGCCCCGGTACTTGGCTCCCGCAATGAGCGCACCTAGATCTAGGGCAATGATGCGCTTGTTTTTCAGGCTTTCTGGCACATCTCCCCGGACGATCCGCTGCGCCAGTCCTTCCACAATGGCGGTTTTACCCACCCCCGGATCCCCAATCAGAACCGGGTTATTCTTCGTGCGGCGACACAAAACTTGAATCACCCTCCGAATCTCACCATCCCGGCCGATCACGGGATCCAACTTGCCCTGTTCCGCCAGCCGGGTGAGATCTCTGCCATACTTTTCCAAAGCTTCATAGGTTGCTTCAGGATTCGGACTGGTCACCCGCTGGTGCCCCCGGATCTGTGTGAGCGCTTGCAGCACCCGTTCACGAGAAAGGCCGAAACGCCGGAACAAACGGTGCGCGATCGTTCCCGGCGAATCGTCCAGCATCGGTAAAAAGAGATGTTCTACGCTGACATACTCGTCGTTCAGAGCCCGAGCTTCCTCCTGCGCCCGACCGAGGAGCTGGTTGAGCCGCTGCGTTACGTAGGTAGCCACATTGGCACTCCCATGAACCCGGGGGAGTCTCTCAAGCTCTGTTCGAAGCTCGCTGGTAAACTCCCGAGAAGAAACGCCAGCCCGATCGAGTAACCGGGGAATAAGTCCTTGCTCCTGTTCCAGTAGGGCCTGCAAAAGATGCTCTACATCCACTGAGGTATGACCGTAGCGAGCAGCAATCGTTTGAGCATCAGCAACCGCCGCCTGAGCCTTTTCGGTAAATCGGGTGATGTCCATTGCCACTACCCCTTAGCAAGCTAGCCAAAACCTGTCAAACTTGCCAAGGGTTCCCCCGGGCACCCGAAGGGCTTCGATTCGCGATTAGTCTTTGGGTTTCCTTGACCACAGCGCCTGCCAAGCCAGAGAGATCCAAGAGAGCAAAAGAATCGTCCCTCCGACAGGCGTGAGTTTGAGGATAGCCGGAGAAAATCCCAGGACATAGAGGTAGAGGCTGCCACTGAAGAAAAGAAGCCCTAGAGCCAAACCCGCAAACCCAACGGCATACCTCTGAAAGCGGGACGCAAGAGCTAGGAGGACTGCCGAATGAACCATCTGGTACTGGACCGCTTTCTCCCACATGACATGGAGCTCTGGGGCTACCCGTAACCCATGAGCTCCATACGCACCCAAAGCAACAGCGCCAAAACCCAAAAGAGCGGCTAGACAAGTAGGAAAATCACTCCATTGCTTGCTTTCGTTCATCGTAAACGGACCACTACCGCTGGATGGAGCGATCGTAAGCGTCCATTTCCCAGCCCGTTGAAGCCGACCCGGCATCTGCGCACAACGATCCTCCCGGCGGTTTGCCTAAACGGCCTCATCCTGGTGTCCTCCACCAGCTTGTCAAGAAAGAGAATTCTTGCTATAAGCGCCCACGGTGACCGATTCCCGCCTCGCACGCCAGACAGCTGAACGGTTGATTGGGTCACGAGCCCAACTTCTCAAATGCCCCTGCTTGGTGGGTTTCGATGGGTTTGTGGAACACACCTATCGTGTTGTCCAGGAGCGGCAAGGGCCGACGAAGTGGGCTCCCTATCGTAGCTTGGAAGATTTCCTTTCGAAACTGCGGGGGGGAGCCTCAACCCTCTGGCTAGAAATCGTCCACGAAACCACCCGAATGGCAGGGGACGGACCGCAGACAGCCTTTGGGTTGAGCACCCTCGGAGCCCCTGTCCACTACGTAGGGATGTGCGGCAGCGAGTCGCTACACCCCGTGTTTTCGGAGCTGGGCAAACGGGCTACAGTCCATCCGCTTTTGGACCCTGCACCGGTCCACGTTCTCGAGTTTGACGATCAAAGAGTCTCGCTGGCGCAGGAGGGAAATCTTGGAGAGTTTACCTGGGAGATAATCAAGAAAAGATTGGGAGAAGCGAACTTTAAGAAGCTTTGGAATGAGGCTCACCTGGTGGCCATGCTGAACTGGTCGCGGCTCCCCCACCTCTCCCAGATCTGGAAGAAGATCCTCTCGGAAATCGCTACCCGTTCCGACGCCCGGAAACCGGTTCTCATTGACCTGGGAGATCCTTCGGCCCGCGCCGAGCCCGATCTTCTGGGAGCCCTCAAGATTCTGGAGGAGTTTCAGGAGAGGTATGACATCTTTTTGCTGTTAAACGAACCGGAAGCCTTTCACGTAGCGAAGGTGTTCCGGCTTAAAAAACCTGCGGCCACCCCTCAAGGCATCGCCTCCTTAGCAAGCCTTCTTCGCGAAAAGCTTGGGCTTCATACGGTGGTCATCCATCCCACCCGTTTCTGCGCCGGCGCGGACCCCCAAGAACCTCAAGGTGTGTGGATTGAGGGCCCGTACACGGCGAAACCGAAGGTACAGAGTGGCGCTGGAGCTCACTTCAATGCGGGTTTTGCCACAGCACGCCTTCTTGGCTTGAGCCTAGCCCATTCCCTGCAGCTGGCAGCGGCCTGCTCTGGGTTTTACGTCCGGCATGCTACCAGTCCCAATCGCGAGCAGTTGGTTCGATTCCTTCAGACGCTCTGATCTTGCCCGACTGCGGCCCTCCCTCGGAACGGTCGGACCCACCACCCCAGAGGCCCGTGCTTTTGGTTTGGGAGGCCGCATGGCAGCTCGTAAGATCGGTATGACCCTAGAAGTGATCGGCCTTCTTCCCAAGTGGGCTTGTTTGGGGAAGAGGGATTGGCAAGCGGAGCGGACAAGCCACTTCTCTGTGCTCGGGTCGAAGGACATGACCGCCGGGAACTACTCCTGCCAAGCTACGGTATCCACCGGCGCGAGCCTATTGGCTTTGTGGTTACGGCTGCCGGACGGATGGGGGCGCCCGAGCCAATACCTCGTTTGGGAAAGCGTGAGCTTCGCCTAGGAACGGGAGGCGATCCTCTAGGCCCTCTCCTTTTAGCTGGATGATGACCGCGCCCATGAAGGCTGGAAGACTCACCCGCAACTGGGAGGGATTTGCGCTTGCGCTACCGCTTCGTGCGGGACCAAAAGGGTGGCCAGTGGTTGCCGAGCGTCGAGGGGAGGACCCATTTCCTTAGTAACACGGCGCCTTGCCAGAGCACTCAACATCGAGAGGAACGGGGATTATCTCGCCTTGGCAGAAGAGGATCACTTCAGTAATCTCGCAGGAATCCGCGGAATTCGACTCAATCTCCATGGCAAAGAGCGAGGGGCAGGCGAAAGCAACTTTTGCTCATCCGCGGAACAAGATCGCCCGGGCCTTGTGCTCCATTAGCCAAGGGGCTTGTGATCGAACACGATGGGATCTTCGCAAGAGGAAGCTCAAACTTGGAGTCGGTGGATCCCGTTCGGGCTCGCTCTCTTCCTTCGCCCATGCTAACGCGGTCGCGATGGCGAAGTCGGCTTTTTTCCTGCCAGAGTCGAGCTGACCAAAGTCGACCCGGGCCTCCAGGTGTGTGATCGGCCGCCGTCAACCACGCGCGTCGTCAAGGCGAAAGTTTTTAGGAGGGGGGGCTTTCTCCCCTCGGCCGGAAAGGATGGAGTGTCGGCGAGCGGCCCTCCGTACCAGAGGCAGCCGTGCCTACTTGCAAGGGCGCGTATGTCACCTTTTGCCCCACCCCCAAGCAACCGGAGCAAACTCGAATGGTCGTTTCTATGGCCGGGATCCGGGGAAGACGGAAAGCGGCGCATGCGGCACATGTCCGGTCGGGAGGCGATCAACTTGCCTCCCGCGCCTCTGTCCCGGAAACGGCGGGACTGGACGCCACCTAGGCTTTGCCGGTGAAACCCCGGCACGCAAATGGTCGCTAGCCCTGTTCGACCGGCGTCTCGGAGCATCCTCCCTGGTAGGGGAAAAGTTGTGTATCGTTTTATGGTTTTCGGAACGGTTTTTCTCGGGCACAAACGCGAATGGATGGATTTTTTTTAAGAAGCCGATGGAAACCGGGTTGGCCTTCTTTTGAGCCCTTTGACTCTTTTTCCCTAGAGAGTTTGTCTCTTCCGGATGAGACCCTTCCCATGGGGCTTCTGGATTTTAGGTTCCATGATGACCCGAATTGGGGTTGATTAGGCATCCCGGCACCCTCAACAACCGGTAAGAGACGTGTTGGAGTTGCCCTAGGAACCGTGGCAGGCCAAAAACGGTTGTCGAAAAACGAGCTTTCCAGAACCCGGGGAACCGGACTCACCGCCATCCCGCCGAACCACCAAGAGGGGAAACGGTTTACACGGCAACGGGAGCGGGAATCGGGGGATGAGGGTCATAGCCGACCAGCCGAAAGTGTTCAAAACGTACCTCTTCCAGCTCACGGACGTCGGGAGAAATTTCCAGCCTTGGTAACGGGCGAGGCTTTCGGGAAAGCAAAATCCGAGCGGGTTCTATGTGGTTCAAATAGAGATGGTAGTCGCCGAGCGTGTACACAAGCTCTCCTGGTACAAACCCGCCGATATGAGCCAGAAGATGGGTAAGAAGAGCGTAAGAAGCGATATTGAAAGGAACCCCAAGAAAAAAATCGGCACTCCGCTGGTAGACCTGAAGGGACAGCTCCCCGTCAAGCACACAGACCTGGAAAAGGACATGGCATGGGGGAAGAGCCATAAGATGCAGCTCCGCTGGATTCCACGCCGTCACCAACAGACGCCGGCTGTAGGGGTCAGTCCGGATTCCATGTACCAGCTCTGCGATCTGATCGACCACCTGCCCATCGGGGCCCCTCCATCGGCGCCACTGCGCACCATAGATTCTGCCAAGACTCCCCTCCGGATCGGCCCATTCATCCCAAATGGTTACCCCGTGCTGGTGAAGATAACCAATGTGGGTATCTCCTCGAAGAAACCACAAAAGCTCGTGCACCACGGACTTCCAATGGATTCGCTTGGTTGTTAGAAGCGGAAAGCCCTCCCGCAACCGGAAACGGAATTGTTCTCCAAAAAGGGCATAGGTGCCAACCCCGGTGCGATCAGGTTTCCGCTTCCCCTGCGTTAAGAGTCGTTCCAAAGCCCGGCAATAGATCTCCATGGAGGATTATCAGGTTCATTGGAAAAGATTTTTCTTTCGATGCAAGGAGAAAGCTTTCTCCAGAAAAAAGTTGGCAGACGAGCACCGCCCTTCTCTTCCCCTGCCAGGAACGGTTGCAGCCAGGACAAAACCCTAAATGGAGAGAGCCCACTGTCCTTCGTGCGTCGTTTCCTGATTTTCTAGGCAGCCCAAGGAAAAGCTAAAAAAAAAATTTTTGCGGCAAAAAGGCACCTCCCTCCCCGTAGGGGGAGCGTTGGCGATAGACAAAACGCCTCCGGGAGCGATAAAAAGGAATTGGGTCTCTATGGTCGAATCGTCCTCTTCTGCCAGTCTTACCCCGATGCTGCAACAGTACCAGGAACTCAAAGCGAAACTTTCAGCCGATTGTCTCCTTTTTTTCCAGCTTGGGGACTTTTTTGAACTTTTTTATGAGGACGCTACCGAAGCGTCGCGGCTTTTGGGGCTCACGCTGACCAGCCGACAGGGAGTACCGATGTGCGGACTGCCCTGTCAGAATGCCCTTCATTACATCGGACGACTCGTGCAGCAGGGGAAACGCGTAGCCATATGCGAGCAGGCGGAACCGGCCCGGCCGGGACAGCTTGTGCGGCGCATGATCACCCGAGTTTGGAGTCCTGGAAGCTATTGGGAGGAAGAGGGATCGAGCGTGGTCGAGAATCGTTTTTGCGCTGCCCTGTGGGGAGAAGGCGATCTTTGGGGGCTTGCCTATGCAGACCTGGGAACGGGAGAATTTTTTGTCACCCAGGAACGGGGAGAAGAGACCAAAGGGATTCTTTTTTCTCTGCGGCCCCGCGAGGTACTTCTTTCGCACGGCGCGAAGGCGGAAGTTCTGGCCGAGTGGCTCGGAGAAAAAGAGGAAAACATCTTTCCTTGTGAGCCACCCAGCCACTATGTGGAAAGCGCCCGTACGCTTTTGGTCTTTCGGTCACCGGAACGGTTTGATCAAAACCTGGCCCAAGAGCGGCTGGCTGGACGATGGGGAAGGGAAATTCTTGAGAGCTTCCGATTACGAAACGCTACCGCCGCCTTGCGCGCAGCCGGGGCTCTCTTGGAGTATCTTGAGGAGGAACTTCACCAGAAACTTCCGTCCTTGGCGCGCCCTCGCTGGCTGTGCTGCCCTGACTGGATGGTTTTAGATACGGCGGCACAACGAACCCTCGAGCTATGGGAAAGTTCTTCCGGGGATCGTCGTTTCACGCTGGTAGCGGCGATCGATCGAACGGTAACCCCTGGCGGGGGAAGGCTTTTACGACGCTGGCTTGCGCATCCTTTACGAAACCGCAAGGCAATTGAAAAACGCCACGAAACCATTGCTGGTTTTTTGTCCCATCCCGAACGGCGGGAGGAACTCCGAAAGGTCCTTGCGACGCTGGGAGACCCCCAGCGGCAGTTAACACGAATTCTTCATGGGATGGCCAGTGCCCGGGATCTTTTGGCTCTCAAGGAATCCCTTCGATCCTTTGGGCCCGTTCGAGAGTATCTGCAAGGGTTTTCGGTCGCGCGGATCTCGGAACTACGCGAAACGATCCTGCCTCAAGCGGAGCTGGTGGAGCTACTGGAACAAACGCTTGATCCAGAAAGCGCCTCCCGCGGGTCTTCGGAAGGGGTGATACGGGAAGGAAGGGATGCGGAGCTGGACCGGTTCCGGAAGACGGTTCAGGAAGGAAAAAACTGGATGGCAAAGTTCCTTCGAGAAGAACAGGAAAAGACCGCCATCCGATCGCTGAAAATTGGGTACAGCGAGGTTCTCGGTTACTATCTGGAAGTTACCAAGCCCAATCTTTCGCTTGTACCGCCCTATTACGAGCGCAAGCAAACCCTAGCCCACGTAGAGCGCTACACCACTCGGGAACTAAGACAGGTCGAATGGGAGATTTTGGAAGCGCAGCAAAAGGCCAGGGAACGGGAGAAATCCATTTTAGAAGAACTCTGCCAGGCTATTCTTCAGAGAGGAGAAGCCATTCATAAGACTGCCGAAGCGCTGGCGGAATTGGATGTTCTTTTGGGATGGGCGGTACTAGCTACCGAACGAAAGTATGTCCGTCCGGAGTTTGTCGAGGAGCCTTGTATCGAGATCGAACAGGGGAGGCACCCTGTCCTTGAGCAGGTTTTGGGTATGGCGCGATTTGTTCCCAATGACACGTTCTTAAATCGCCAGCGTCGTTTCATTCTCCTTACCGGACCCAACATGGCCGGCAAAAGCACGTATTTGCGGCAGGTCGCTCTCATTTGTCTTTTGGCTCAAATCGGTTGCTTTGTGCCTGCTGGCCGCGCGCGCCTCGGGTTACTGGACCGCATTTTTACTCGCGTAGGAGCTTCCGATGAGCTGGCTCGGGGAAGGAGCACTTTTTTCGTAGAAATGTCAGAGGTCAGCCAGATCCTTGCGGAAGCCACACAACGAAGCCTGGTTCTTCTGGACGAGGTGGGGCGCGGCACAGATACCTACGACGGCCTGGCCATTGCCTGGGCGGTTGCCGAACATCTCTACGACCGGATTGGATGCCTCACGCTTTTTGCGACCCATTACCACGAACTTGTCGCTTTATCCCATGAACGGCCCGGAATCGAAACCTGGCAGATGAGCGTCGAAGAGGGGCCAGAAGGGATTCGCTTTCTTCATACGGTTCGCCCGGGCGAATCGGATCGAAGCTATGGAATTTTTGTCGCCAAGCTGGCTGGGCTGCCAGCTGCGGTATTGGCTCGTGCCCAAGCTCTTCTCGAGCAGTGGCAGCGAGGGTCCCAGCGGATACGGAAAAAAATGGCGCCTCCGGGAAGGCGACTTGTAACGAAAAACCACCAAGAAGACCTGGAACTTTTTTCCCATCCGGGCCGCGGCGGTATGTTTGCATAGCGATTGGGTTTTTTTCCAGACCGGAAAGGTTTCTCTTATTCCAACCCTTGAGAAATTCTTTTCCTTTGAGGGCCAAAGCGCCCTTTTTGGGAGGCGCGATGGTTCACCCCCACGATAGGGCAGTCAAAAGGAAAGTTACCGTTTGTGCCCCGCGCAAGAGCTCGGCAAGGGAGTCGAAAAGGTGAAAAAGGTAGGGGCGCTTGCAAGTCTGGGTTTATTGGCTTTTGCCCTCTGGTACTTTCTTTCTCCCTTCTTCGCGTACGAGGCTCTCCGGCGCGCGGTTAAGGAAGGGGATGCCGTAAGCTTGGAAAAACTGGTCGATTTCGCGAGCCTACGGGCTTCGCTCAAACAGGAACTTAAGGCCCGGATCCTGCGCAATCCTCCGCCTGGGCAACCGGAGGAAGAAGACCCTTGGGAGCAACTTTTCCAGGCACTGGCCGGAAAACTAGGGGTAGCTCTCGTCGATCCCTTGGTGGATTTCCTTGTGACCCCTACGACTCTTGCCGAACTTTTAAAGCAAAAGGAGGGAAACGAGGAACCACTTTTTCGATTGCCTCATCCTTCCTGGCAAAAGGACAACCCTCTCGGCGATAAGCAAAGAGGACATCCCTGGCGTTTCTCCTTCCCACGGTGGGGAGCTTTTCGGGTGGACGAGTCCAATCTCCGGCTATGGTTTCAATGGAGATGGACGGGCTGGAGGCTCGTGCGTATCGAGTTTCGATCTTCCACGCTTAAAGACAACCCCAAGCCCCTTCAATGAGTGCCTAGCTTCGTTAATAGCCCGCGTACTCGCGCCGAAGTGTACAACCGGTAAAAACACACTCCTGCTAAAAGCAGATAGATCGCATTAAGACCGCTCGCCCAAAGGAGATGATTCCACGAAAGCTGCCCGGACGACAGTACCTCTCGAAGGCCCTCAAAAACGTGGGTGGCCGGGATGAACCAGGCAAACCTTCTCACCCAGCTAGGAAGGACCGCCAAGGGATAGAACACCGCAGCAAAGGGTTGAATGAAAAAAGGAACGGCCCAGGCCAATGCCTCGGCGGCTTGGCCCCAGCGAAGGATTAATCCTGTGGTCAACATACCCAAGCTCCATCCCATAAGGATGAGGTTGCCCGTGAGAGGAGCTAACCGGGTTCCGATGGCCCAGAGGTTAAACCCCCATAGACTGTACGCCAACAGCGTCAAAAGGACCGCGATCACGGTCGTTTTGAGCAAACCAGCCAAGTAGGTAGCCGCTAAAAATTCCCGGAGATGAAGGGGAGAAGAAAAAAGGTTTAACACGTTACGAGACCACACATCCTCGAGAAAGGCTAGGGTTAACCCTTGCTGAGAGCGGTAAAGGATGTCCCAAAAGATCATGGCTCCGATGAGAAACGTGATCCCGGCAGGCAGGGTTCGGTGGGCACTTTCTAGGTAGTGGGTGACAAAACCCCACACCAAGAGGTCCATGACCGGCCAGAAAAAGGCCTCCAGACTGCGGAGGGGGTTGCGGTAAACGAAAAGATACCGCAGGAGAAGCGCCTGGATTCGACACAACTTCATGGACTAGCGGAACGGGGAGGTTCGACTGCTGACTTACCCTCCCTTGCCAGGGAAATGAAAAACTCCTCCAAGGACTTCCTTCCAAAACGCACGGCAACCTCCTTCGGAGGTCCCTCCGTCAAAAGTCTGCCTCGGTAGAGAAAAAGGACTCGATCACAAAGCTCTTCAATTTCCCTCATATTATGAGATGTATAGATCATGGTGATCCTTCTTTCTTTCTGCAGCCGTTGAAGAAGCCTACGAACTTTGTCTGCAATATCGGGATCCAACCCTGCAGTAGGTTCGTCCAGGAGGAGAAGCTCGGGATCATTTAGAAGAGCCTTGCACAGATTAACCCGGGTCATTTCACCCGAAGAAAGCACCCCGGTGACCTTTCGAGCGAGATGGGGAATTTCCACCAGTTCCAAAAGTTCCCAAATTTTCCGTTCCGCTCGCCGGAGTCCGTACAGGAGAGCAAAGATCCGCAAATTCTCCAAAACACGTAAGTTGGTGGGTAAATTCGTGTAAGCCGAGACAAAATTCGACCTTTGGAGAATCTGGACCCGGTGTCCATTCATCGGAAGACCAAACACCCGGATCGTCCCACAGCTCGGTAAGGTCAGGCCCAAAAGCATGTGGATCACCGTAGTCTTTCCAGCCCCATTCGGGCCAAGTAATCCGACGGTTTCTCCCTCCCAAACCCGAAACGTAAGATCTTCAACTGCGACCGTGGGCCCGAATCGTTTTCCGAGTGCTTCAACCTCAACAACCGGCTCTTGCATCTACAGAAGTCCTTTCTATCCTCCAAAGGTCCGCGGGTCCACATTTCCTCCTATGGAGCCCTCTTTGCGTTTCGCAAACGCATACCTCTCCAGATGAGGAAGAAGAAAGCAGGCTTTCCACCAGGACTTACAGCCAGAGGAAGCTGCGCCGCGATCTTGGATCCAAAAAGCGTTATCCCTGGTAAAAGACGACAGGCTTCCGCAGAATCCTGCGACAAAGACCAAGAAATGAGACCTCAACTACCCATTCTACGACACCCCCTAGCCACCACGAGTATCCCGAGCGCTGGAAAAGCTCCACGGGGAGTAGACTTCCTAGGAAAAACCGGCGAGAGCCTCGCCAAAAGGACGATTAGCGATGGAAACCCCCTCCGCGGAAGCCTCCCCCGTGAAACCCTCCT
Source organism: Candidatus Methylacidithermus pantelleriae (assembly GCF_905250085.1). Classification (GTDB taxonomy): domain Bacteria; phylum Verrucomicrobiota; class Verrucomicrobiia; order Methylacidiphilales; family Methylacidiphilaceae; genus Methylacidithermus; species Methylacidithermus pantelleriae. The sequence goes on along the minus strand of NZ_CAJNOB010000034.1, from coordinate 118,660 downwards.
CCCCGGAAACCTCCTCCGTGAAAAGCGCCACCACGGAATCCCCCTCCAAATCCACGGAAAGCACCGCCTCGAAAACCACCCATACCTCCAAAGGACCGAAAGCCCCCATGGCTCGGTCTCCAGCCGCCTCCCCATCCCCCACGACCCACCGGAGAAATCCCACGAAAGCCCCCGAAGCTCCTAGACGTGCCCCAGGATCTGGCTCCACCAAAGGAATGAACTCCTCCACTCCAGAAGCGCGACCTACCTCCGGAAAACTGTCGCAACGTTTGAGCGCGCGACAAACCAGCCGAGCTCCGAGGAGGGGAGAACCGAAAGGCACTCATCCCTCTTGCCGGCTGAAATGTTCTACCCGCAGAGGCTCCTCCGAAGGACCTGCTCGGTGGCTGGCTGAACCGAAAACCGCCCCTGCCCAAGTTTGCTCCTCCCCTTGGGTTCACATTCCCAAAACGGTTTTGCGGGGCACGCTCAAACTGGAAGCCCCGGGAAGCTGGGAGACTCGAGGAGAATCCTCGATTTCCTCCGGAAAGAACTGTCGACCGCTGTCCGATCTCATTACCCAATCGCCCATTGAGCCCTGCCAAGTTTCGGGAAGGATCCTGCGCGCCGGACAAAGCCGAAAAACGATTCCCCAGACCATTGCCCACAAACCCCCGGTTGCCTAAGGCTTGAAACCGGTTCCAGGGAGTCATCCGATTAAAGTTTGCGATGTTAGTCGCCCCGCCCAACTGGTTCCAGCGGGCCATGTTTCCGAAATTTCCCCACCGGTTCGCCCAGAAATTTCCCCACCGATTGCCCCAGCCAAACCATCGACCACCAGGAGGATCCCCATTCCATCCCCACCACCGGTTCCCTCCCCACCATCCATTCCATCCCCACCAGGAGGGACCACACCACCAAGGTCTCCAGCACCAAAACGGACTCCACCAGCCTCCCCAACCGACCCAAGGAAAACCCCATCCAAAGGAAATGCTAATACCTGGGGACCACCAACCGATCCCGACGCCCCAGCCGGGCCACCACCCCCAGCCCCACCAAGGCCACCAACTCCACCACCATGGCCAGAGGCCAATAGCAACCGTGGGGGCATAGGCATAGCTGTACCCGTAATCCCAGTCGTAATCGAGATCGCCATAATCATATGCGTCGTCGTAATCGTAGTCGTAGTAATCGGCGTAGATCGGTCCCGTCGCAAAATCGGCGTAGTTGCCGACGTAAGTCGAACCACTTGCTAGATAACCATACTCGTCCGGATAACCGGACCCGGCTGCGGCATACCCGTATCTCCGCACGTAACTATGGGACCCCCCCAGGGAGCGCGCTACCCCAGAGGGCTGAGACCCGCCTGGAACCTGCCCCGACGTTACACCTTCTGAAACCGTTTGCCCTTGAGGCGGGTTGGCCAAGGCATTCTGGGCAAGGGGAATCCACTGGTTCCGGACATCACTAGCGAAGCGTTCGAAAGCATCTCCTAACCGCTGGATCTCTTGGATCCTTTGTGTCTGTAAATAGCTCACAAGTTCATCGGAGGCCACTAAATGATACCGGCGAGCAATGTCTTCCTTGGCTTGCTCGATTTGCCGAACCACTTCTTGCGCCTGCCTTGCGTTGTCCGCTGCACGGCTCGCCAGTTGCTCTAGCTCCCCTACAGTGGATTGCGTGATCTTCGCCGGATCTGCCATAAGCGCTCGTAGTTGTTCGGACAGTTGGTTTAGATCCTCGCGCCGGGGAGCCTTGGCAAGCAAACGATCGAACGTGCGCGAAAACTCCGCCTTGGCTACTTCTCGCTGGTGACCCTGGTAAGTCTGGTACACAGCAACTCCTGTCGGAATAGCCGCCAAAGCCGCCGCTGCCCCTAGTAGGAGACTCAAACGCATCGTTTTCATTGTCGCCACCGTTCCAGGTTCTTGAACATAATCTAACGCCTGCTCTTTCTCCTGTCGAATCGACTCCCCTCTGATTCCTTTTCCCGATATCCTCTCTGATTCCTTTTTGCGATATGCTATCTCTTAACCGAGCGACCCCTCTCCTGAGGCTTTTCGGATTGCTGTTTTGCCGACGCGATTGCCTCCTCCACCATTGGGATAAGACTCTCGTCAATCTGATGGGCCATTTGGTCAAAGGCAACCGCTCTACGGGAAAGTTCCCCCATGCGGCCCGCCTGGAAAAAAGTCACCACCTCATCGGGAGAAGCCACTTTTCGACGGCGTGCAATCTCCTCCTTCGCCGATTCGGCTTCCCGCAAGGCGGAACGAAGCTGGTTGGCCAATTTTTTGGCCTCCTGACCGACCGAACGAAGTTCGTCGACCGACTTTTCCGTGAGCTTTTGGGGATCAGCCAAAATGCTTCGGATTCGCTCCCCTAACCGCCTCTGGGCCTCGCTTCCGGGTGCTGACGAAATGATCCGGTCCAGTGCAACTGCAAATTCTGCCTTGGCTTTTTCTTTTTGGTCCTCTCGATATTCTCTGTAAAGAAGCGTTCCCGTCAGGAGCAGAATAGCGACCGCAAAAATCCCTAGCGCTGAGGTACCGAGAAGCTCCTCTGTCTTCACGTTGAAAAAGAGCTATTAGCAGCTCCCCGCAAACCAAACCTACCAAAAAAGCGGCTTTTTGCATAAGACGTTTCTCATAAGCTTTTGGTTTTCCTCTTAATGCCGCTGGCGTTTCTTTTCTCCCGCTTTTCCCACGCGCACATTTCCGATCCATTGAACCCTTCTTCCAAAGTCTCCACCGCTTGATCGACGAAGACCTTCCAAACGTACCCCTTACAATGGTTGCCCCATTCTCCAGCCAACACCGCTCCTCTCGGAAAAGGGGTCTATCTCCAATCCTCCTGTCCAACCGTCCCCCAACTGGTCACGGTCCTGAGACGCCGAGAATTAAACAACGGAAATCGAAAAAAAGGCGTTGGTCTTGCGCCATAAGTTCCCCTAAAAGTTCCGACGATCGGCAATCCAACGGGAGCTTTTGACCGGAAAGTGCCCTACAAGCCCCCTTGGTTTTTAACCATGGAAGAGGTCTAAAGCCCGACCAGGAGACACAAAACCCTGCCCGGTGCCTAAACCCAATAAAAAAGGGGAGAGCCCTCACAGCAATCATGCCAGCTGTCGGCCTCGGTTGGAAAAAAAAACGGTTGGAAACCATCCCGCGACATTGGGAGGGTTGCCTCCCCTTTTTTCAATAGCACCCAATAGCCGAAAGCCCTTATGAGGTTATCCTTAAGCCTCCCGCCTCCAGGCCGAGTTGCACTTGAGTCTTTTGCGCTCATGAAGCACATTTTAAGCGCAGCGCCCCTATGGAGCTTTCCAGACGAAAAGAAAGCATCCGAGAGTTTGCCAAAGCCCCTTCTTTTGGGCGAAACGGCGCAACGCAAATACCGGATCCTTTTACCTCAACCCCATCTGCTCCTGGTTCGCAGAAGACCTCGTCTCTGATTAGCGAAGCGCAAGAAACATCGCCACCCGACCCATGGGTCATCTCCCTAGGGTGGGGGTCTCCTATCGTTTTGCATCCGCGGCAGCGATGGAAAACATGGGGGATTGTGGGGCTCTTCTTCTTTTTGCCGTTGTTATGGGTTGGGCTTCCGCTTGTGGGGATGATTCTTGGAGTCTTTTTCGCTGGCGGTCACTTATGCTGGCACGAGACGATAGGAACTCTTGCGGGTTTCCTTTTGGCTAATGCAATTGCCATAGCCCTCCTGCGCTGGATCGCCAAACAGTCCTAATGTAACTTCGCGACCCTTTTCACCTTTGTACTTGCAAATCAACGACTCATGGGAAAGTGCGTAGGGTCGATAAATCAGAGGACTGTCCCTAGCTAACTCTTCCACAGGAAAAATCTTGGATGTTGTAAGGTGTAGACATTTAGGTCCAGGAGGTCCGTACCGATGGCAACGGGAAGGTGTACCGGCAGGTGGACGTCCGGCCGTCCTAGTGGGTGGCCAAAAAGGTGGAGAGAGGAGTTGGGCCAATGGGAGAGGCCGCTCCCGGTCGAAACGCAACAGCTTCTTCACACAAGCTTGAAACGCTGGAAGCTGGTCCCCCTGAAGGGCTTAAGAAGTAGGGGAGCCCTTAGATGATGGGGCGTTAGGGGTACGGAAAGAGGTGCGCCGAAGAAGGTGGGGTCCAGTGCAAATGCGTGCAGGAGTGAGAACGGAGCAGAACCAACGGTTGAGTAAAGCGTAAAGCGATCCCTTTTGGGGCGGATGTTTTTCTCTCCGCGGTGTGCGTTGCCAAAAAAACAAGGGAGACGGGTTTGGGGGCACTGTGGGGGTGGAGGAAAAAGGACTTGGAGGAAAAAGAGCTATACCGAACGATTGGCTGGGTGAAAAGGGGGTTTAGAGCTAGGTGGAAAAGAAGCTCTATCGCGAGGGTCGCCTCCCGGGAACGAGTTTGGTCCCTTATGATCTACCCCCGTGTGTACCTTGAGGGGGCAGGACTGGAGGGAGTGGCCGGTTATGGACACAGCCGGGTTCAGCGAGGGGGATTGGCGGCAGGTTTTTCTTCTCAATTGCGACCCATGCTCAAGGAGTTCCGGTTTTGTTGGAAAAATGTTGCGGGCAACCCGGGCGGATTCGAAGACGCTTGTGGCGTTAGTTGTGAGACTGCAAGACGGTTGGGAATCCAAAGATCGTTTTTGATGGAGGAAGGAAAAAGCCCGTCGAACGTCGAAGCGCTCGAAGGAGAGAGGGCTTCCGTATGTCACTTGAGCTAAGAGAACCCAAGCTCCAAGAGCGATCGTCGGGATTTGGCCAGAAGAGCGGCAGCATTGGCTCACCGACCGGACGTAACTTATGAAGGTACAAGGCAATGGGGTTCGATCTGTGATGCCCGGAGGAGAATGGCCTAGTCCTTGCGCGATCGGGCCCGGCGGGTAAGCCGGGTGCCTTCTGCCATCGAGGTATCGGCTGAGATTCCCAAAATGATCGCCGAAAAAACAGCCGATCCGCTCAAACTGGAGCGCGCGCTCGGTCGGGGCGTTCTCTTGCCTGCAACCCCATAAATACTTGGGAGTAGGGGGTCGAGCCTCGCGGCCGCTTCTGGCGGAAACGTACAGAGAGGAGCGGCTCCCAGAAGAGGAAGCGATCCATGGCTGGTATCTCCTGGAGGTTCACCTCTGGCCGCCGGAAGTTTCCCCCGGGGCAGTCCTCACTCATTATGAGCGACTCGCCGAGGTTTGAACCGGCCGTTCCCCAGCTCACAAGCTCCCTGGAAGCCCGTCCCCTGTATCCCTGGTAGGTGGCGATCCCGAGTCCTCAATTCCATACGGATCTTTTTCCTCGTCTACGGGCTCACCACCAGCCTCCGAGCCGAATGGATCTCGAAAGGTTTCCACGGAGAAGTCCCGCAAACCCCTTGGTCGCCCTTAAGCCATCCGCGTAGCGCAGCTTTAGTCCGAAGGCAAATTGTAGAGCACCGAATGCGTTGCGAAATACCCAAAGAAGGAAACCGAGCTACTCCAAAAAACTGGGTCTCATTCCTCTTTTTTTCGCGGGCCCAAGTGGATCACATAGGCAAAAGGAAACCATTCACTCGTTCGGTTGCAGTAATGTAGCTTCAGACAGTGTCGAAGGTAAGCTAGCCCTTCAGAGTCGATCAAGGGGATAAGATGGGTCGCTCCGAACCCTTCGGGCCCCTGGATTTTCCACGGGACTGAAAAGAGTCCGGAGAAGCCCGTTTGACCCGCGATGCGGAGCAAGAATGTTTTTCCGAACCCTTAAATCGAATCGCTACAACTCGGGTAAAGACAAACGGTGTTTCCCGTGCAGACGCTGCAACACTTACGCTAAGAACAAGCGAACCCGTTACCAACAGAAAAAACGCGTACTTGCCCACGTTCATAATTCATAAAGTAGACAACCATGAACGTTAGTAGGCTGCCTTGCTTCAGACCAGAACAGTTCACAATTCGGTCGGCACTTTCCCATGAAGGGAAGAGGTTTCGGGATAAGAAAAAAAATTGACATGTTTGCGTTCGGACGAACTCCAGGCTAGAGGCTGCTCGCACCTTGCCGCTGTTGCTTTTGAGAAGGATGATTTTTGGCAAAACGATCATGAAAAAACCAGGTGTATGGATTGCCATAAACTTGGTAGGCGCTCCACCGTACAAGTAGAACAAGCCTGCTGGCACTGGCCTCTCCACTTTGGGCATCTTTCTGAAGCCAGCCGATGGTGCACGGAGGACACGTTAGAGCAAGTCGGCCCGAATAAGCCCGATCGAACCCATTTCCTACCGTGAAAGAGAGGCTTGCGGTTTCAGCCTGCCATCCAAACCAAGTGGGATGTCCAGAAAGATCAAGTTCATTTATTCCCGCAACGTTCTGGCTTTCCATTGTTAACGGGGACTCCATCTCTACGGTTCCCACCCATTGGACCTCAGTTTCAGGCACACGCACACCGGATGGGTCCAGCCAGAGGCCGGCTCGGTAGCAAGGCCACTTACATCAGTCGAAGGACGTCCTGCGCCACAGTGTACGAGCAATAGCCCATCTCAGTCTATTTGGTAAAACTGGACACCGGATTGGTGGAGTCTTTTGCTCCCCCGAGCCCATAAGCGCCCTTTTTGGGGATAGAAAGGGCCATCAGGGGAGATCCCTCTAACAGAGGATGCACTCCCAAGACAAATGTCCGGCAGCTCCGGCGTTTGGCTCCAATGATACCGAGAAATTACATAAAAAATTCCGCTTGGGTAATACCCAAGCGGAACTCTGGCAACGACCTACTCTCGCGTGCCCTAGCGGCACACTACCATCGGCGATGACGCGTTTCACTTCCGGGTTCGGAATGGGACCGGGTGGTTCCACGTCTCTATGGTCACCAGATCCCTTTTTCCCTTCGGGCTAAAGGCACCTGGTGACCCCCTACCAGCCTTTAAGCGCTCTTTGAAAACTCCGATGGATTGCATGCGACCAGAACCCTGTCGCTCAAAAAGCCTAGAGGACCGAGTTCCAAAGCCAATCGGGTACTTAGTATCGCTCGGCTCAACGCGTTACCGCGCTTACACCTGCGACCTATCAACGTGGTAGTCTTCCACGACCCTGATGGGGAGACCTAATCTAGGGAGAGGCTTGGCGCTTAGATGCTTTCAGCGCTTATCCTTTCCGCACATAGCTACCCGGCGCTGCGCCTGACGGCACAACCGGCACACCAGAGGTGCGTCACTCCCGGTCCTCTCGTACTAGGGAGTGAATCCCTCAAGTCTCCTGCGCCCGCAGTGGATAAGGACCGAACTGTCTCACGACGTTCTGAACCCAGCTCGCGTACCGCTTTAACCGGCGAACAGCCGGACCCTTGGGACCTTCTCCAGCCCCAGGATGCGATGAGCCGACATCGAGGTGCCAAACCGGGCCGTCGATGTGGACTCTTGGGCCCGATCAGCCTGTTATCCCCGGCGTACCTTTTGTCCGTTGAGCGATGGCGATTCCACGTTCCACCACCGGATCACTTGGTCCTGCTTTCGCACCTGCTCGACCTGTCGGTCTCACAGTTAAGCCCCCTTCTACCCATGCGCTCTCCGCACGATTGCCAACCGTGCTGAGGGGACCTTAGAACTCCTCCGTTACCCTTTAGGAGGAGACCGCCCCAGTCAAACTGACCCGCTGCCGTTGTCCCTCGTCCCGCTTCAGGGCTCGAGGTTAGAACTCCCATTGCGGAAGGGTGGTGTTTCATTGGCGGCTCTGCCTTCCCCGAAAGGAAGGCTTCTTTGCCTCCCACTTACGCTAAGCATCCACAACGAGAATCCAGCAACAGCTTACAGTAAAGGTGCACGGGGTCTTTCCGTCCTACTGCGGGTAGGCGGCATCTTCACCGCCACTACAATTTCGCTGAGCATCTCTTTGAGACAGTCGCCAACTCGTTACACGATTCGTGCAGGTCGGAACTTACCCGACAAGGAATTTCGCTACCTTAGGACCGTTATAGTTACGGCCGACATTCGCTGGGACTTAGGCTCAGAGCTTCGCCTGGCCGAAGCCAAGCTAACCCCTCACCTTAATCTTCCAGCATTGGTCACGTGTCACTCCCTATACGTCGTCTTCACGACTTAGCAGAGAGCTGTGTTTTTGTTAAACAGTCGGTTGGCGCTGTTCACTGCGGCCCCCTTGCGGGGGCACCCCTTATTCCGAAGTTACGGGGCCAATTTGCCGAGTTCCTTAAAGAGATTTCACTCACGCGCCTGAGTATACTCTACTCGCCCACCTGTGTCGGTTTACGGTACGGGCACCTTAGTATTCACGAGGGCTTTTCTCGGCACCGCCTTCGAGAGATCCCCTCCGGATTGCTCCTTTGGGTCCCCTTGCGGGACAAGGACGTTCAGCACCTCGCCTCTCTCCGGACGATGCGTCCCCCTCGCTTAAAGGTCGGTGGTGCCGGAATATTAACCGGCTTGTCATCGCCTACGCCTTACGGCCTCGGCTTAGATCCCGACTAACCCTGGGCGGACGAACCTTCCCCAGGAAACCTTAGGCTTACGGCGGGCCGGATTTTCACCGGCCTTATCGCTACTCATGTCTGCATTCTCACTTCCGTGCGCTCCACAGTCGGTTACCCTCCCGCTTCACAGCGCACAGAACGCTCCCCTACCGCACAGGTTTGCCGAGGCAAACCTGCACCCGCGGCTTCGGTATGACGCTTATCGCCAATCATTTTCGGCGCCCGATCTCTCGGTGAGTCAGCTATTACGCACTGTTTAAATGATGGCTGCCTCTAAGCCAACATCCTCACTGTCTTCGAGATCGGACATCCTTTCCACTAAACGCCATTTAGGCACCTTAGCCGGCGATCTGGGCTGTTTCCCTCTCGACGATGAAGCTTATCCCCCACCGTCTGACTCCCGTGCTCCACCCCGCGGTATTCAGAGTTTGGTTGGATTCGGTACCCTGGTGTGGGCCCTAGTCCATCCAGTGCTTTACCCCCGCGAGTCAGCACACGAGGCTAGCCCTCAAGCTATTTCGGGGAGAACCAGCTATCAGGGGGTTTGGTTAGTCTTTCGCTCCTACCCACAGCTCATCAGAGGCGTTTTCAACCGCCACCTGTTCGGACCTCCATCACCGGTTAAGGTGACTTCATCCTGGCCATGGGTAGATCACCTCCCCTTCGGGTCTACTGCCCGCAGCTTGGCGCCCTGTTAGGACTCGCTTTCGCTTCGCCTCCGCCTTTACAAAGGCTTAGACTCGCCACGGACAGTAACTCGCAGACTCATTAAGCAAAAGGCACGCCGTCACCCTTTCGGGCTCCGACACCTTGTAGGCACATGGTTGCAGGCTCTCTTTCACTCCCCTAAACGGGGTTCTTTTCACCTTTCCCTCACGGTACTGGTGCACTATCGGTCGCTGGGTAGTATTTAGCCTTACGCGGTGGTCCGCGCAGCTTCACGCGGGGTTCCCCGTGCCCCGCGTTACTCAGGATCCCGCCGGGCGTCGTTTGGTTTTCGGCTACGGGCCTCTCACCCTCTATGGGGCGACTTTCCATCCGCTTCGCCTAACCTCCCGACTACCCGTGATGGCGGTCCTACAACCCCTTGTCCGGGCCTTGCGGCCGGGACAAGGTTTAGGCTCTTCCGCTTTCGCTCGCCACTACTCACGGAATCGAATATCTCTTTCTTTTCCTCCGCCTACTGAGATGTTTCACTTCGGCGGGTATCGCTCCGAAGGCCTATGAATTCAACCTTCGGTGACGCGACATTCCTCGCGTCGGGTTACCCCATTCGGAGATCCCCGGATCACAGCGTGCTTCCCGCTCCCCGGGGCTTATCGCAGGTTGCCACGTCCTTCATCGCCTCCCAGCGCCAAGGCATTCACCATGCGCCCTTAGTAGCTTAGGAGCTCGGACAACAAGAAACGGTCGCTTCCGACCGCCCTGGCCCCTAGGCTCCGCGAAACGCCAGACCCTGGCACATACCCATCCATCGGAAGTTTTCAAAGAACGCTCAAAGGCTAATGCGCCCCTCCCGCACACTTGCCTCACAAGGAGGGACCAACTTACCCTGGTGGGCCTGACTGGGCTCGAACCAGTGACCCTGCGCTTATCAAGCGCATGCTCTAACCAACTGAGCTACAGGCCCCGGTCCATTCCAAAGTACCCAAGTCGACCCGGAGAAGTCAATGGGCCATCCCTTCAAGACCCAAACACCCAAAACTGGAGGCAAGGGGACTCGAACCCCTGACCTATAGCGTGCAAAGCTATCGCTCTACCAGCTGAGCTATGCCCCCTTGCGCCCTTTTGGGGGAAAGGGTCCAAAACTTTTTCCCGGCCGGACTCCAAGCCCCGATTGGCAAGTCCCGAATCCGAACAAGACTGAACTGTGCGGAACTCCCCGCGACTTCCCTTGTACAAAAGGGAAGAACTTCTGCCACCCCTGGCACCCTCACCAGGCACAGGACGTAGCAGTTCGACCTCGCCCGGACACCTCCCCGGAGGCCCCAAGCACCCCCGAGTAAGGGCCGAACTGTAACTCCGTAGAAAGGAGGTGATCCAGCCGCAGGTTCCCCTACGGCTACCTTGTTACGACTTCATCCCAATCACCAGCCATACCTTCGGCGGTCCTACGACCGACTTCGGGTACAGCCAGCTTTCAGGATGTGACGGGCGGTGTGTACAAGGCCCGGGAACGTATTCACGGCGCCGTAGCTGATGCGCCATTACTAGCGATTCCGGCTTCACGAAGGCGAGTTGCAGCCTTCGATCTGAACTGGGCCCGGTTTTGGGGATTGGCTCCGCCTCACGGCCTTGCTTCCCTTTGTGCCGGGCATTGTAGCACGTGTGCAGCCCTGGGCATAAGGGCCATACTGACTTGACGTCATCCCCACCTTCCTCCCCGTTGAACGGGGCAGTCCGTCCAGAGAGCCTCATCGGCAACAGGACGCAGGGGTTGCGCTCGTTGCGGGACTTAACCCAACACCTCACGGCACGAGCTGACGACAGCCATGCAGCACCTGTGCCGCTCGCCCTTTCGGGCCATCCCCTTTCGGGAACTGAACGCGGCATGTCAAGCCCAGGTAAGGTTCTTCGCGTTGCATCGAATTAAGCCACATGCTCCACCGCTTGTGCGGGCCCCCGTCAATTTCTTTGAGTTTTAGCCTTGCGGCCGTACTCCTCAGGCGGTGCGTTTAACGGGTTACCTACGGCACTGACGGGGTCGAATCCGCCAACGCCAAACGCACACCGTTTACGGCTAGGACTACCGGGGTATCTAATCCCGTTCGCTCCCCTAGCTTTCGTGTTTCAGGGTCAGGAACCTTCCAGGAAGCCGCCTTCGCCACCGGTGTTCCTCTCGATATCTACGCATTTCACCGCTACACCGAGAGTTCCGCTTCCCCCTCCGGTCCTCTAGCCGGGCAGTATCGAATGCCGTTCCACGGTTGAGCCGTGGGATTTCACATTCGACTTACCCGACCCCCTACACACCCTTTACGCCCAGTAAATCCGAGCAACGCTCGGGGCCTCTGTATTACCGCGGCTGCTGGCACAGAGTTTGCCGCCCCTTCCTCTCCGGGTACTATCAACTCTGCAGGGTATTAGCCTGCATCGCTTGTTCCCCGGTGACAGGGGTTTACAACCCGAAGGCCTTCTTCCCCCACGCGGCGTCGCTCCATCAGGCTTTCGCCCATTGTGAAAAATTCTCGACTGCTGCCACCCGTAGGTGTCTGGGCCGTGTCTCAGTCCCAGTGCGGCTGGCCGTCCTCTCAGACCAGCTACCCGTCGTAGCCTTGGTAGGCCATTACCCTACCAACTAGCTGATAGGCCGCGGGCTCCTCCCCAAGCGCGAGGTCCGGCAAAGCCGGATCCCCCGCTTTGATCCGGGTAGAACCCGGACCACATGCGGGATTACCCCACCTTTCGGCGGGCTATCCCCCACTTAGGGGCAGATTCCCACGTGTTACTCGCCCGTTCGCCGCTAATTCCACTACCTGTTGCCAGGTAGTAGAATCCGCTCGACTTGCATGTCTTATCCACGCCGCCAGCGTTCGCTCTGAGCCAGAATCAAACTCTCCGCAAAAGGAAAGTCCGATTCCGTTAACGGCTCTTTTTCCCACTACCCTCTCCGAACGAAGAGGGCAAGGGACAAGCCGCAGGAACTCAAAGAACTGGCGCGGGTGTTCCGCACAATTCAATCCTGTTCTGACTTCCCCAACGGAAGCCTCACCCAGGACCAGGAATCCCATTTCGGGACACCCATTTTCTCCCACGCGTTTTCAAAGAGCAACCGGGCCGGTTGGCCCAATCCTGTCCTCCCCTTTCGGGGGAAAGAAATAAACCAATTCCGAGCCGCCAAGTCAACCCCCTTTTGTTTGCCCAACCTGGCAGCGCTTCTTTGTACCAATATAAAAAGCAGGATTCCCGCGCTTGCAACTGCACCGTCGTCCCAGGAAACTTTCCTCCTTGAATCCTCGCTCCTGTCCCCTCTGGTCCAAGATGGCCCGTTGGAACTCACCTGGGTGGATTGCCGGTTTTCTTAGTCTCCTTTTCCTTTATTTCTCCGGTCTTTCCACCCTGCCTCTCCTGGACCGCGACGAGCCACGATTTGCCGAGGCGACGCGGGAGATGATCGAGCAATCCCGGTACCTTGTCCCGCATTTTAATGGAGTGCCGCGCTACGACAAACCTCCGGGGATCTACTGGACGATGATTCCTTTCTACCGGGTTTTGGGTCCAGGAGAGTTGGCTGCCCGTCTTCCCGTGGTTTTATCCACCTTTGCTCTCCTTGCCTTTGTCGGGACAACGAGCACCAGGCTTTTTGGCCCAAGAGCTGCCTTCTTAGCAATGCTTGGGCTGGGAACAAGTCTCCAGCTCCTTTTGCAGGGACGGCTTGCGGTGGCCGACACACCCATGGTCCTCTTCGTTTCCCTGACCCACTACTCCCTTTTTCGACTGCTGCACCGACCTGCTACCTCGCTCCTTCGGTGGCAGCTCTTCCTTTATGTCTCCCTTGCCCTGGGCTTTCTTTTCAAAGGACCGGTAGCCTGGCTTGTCCCCCTTGGGAGTGTCCTTCTCCATCGCTACGTCTTTTGCCGTTCCCCTTTACCCTGGAGACACGTCGGCCTAGCTTGGGGAATCCCCTTTTGCCTGGCTCTTACATCCCTTTGGGCTGTACCGGCCCTTCAACTGACCCATGGACAATGGGCGAGAGTTGGCTTGGGGGAACACGTTTTGGCCAGGGGTTGGGAAGCGTTTAACGGGCGCTTGTACATCCCCTTTTACTATTTTGTCACTCTATGGATCAGTCTTTTCCCTTGGTCCGGATTTATCCCAGCCGTTGTCCAATACTCCCTCAAGCATCGTCACGACCCTCGCATTTCCTTTCTCTGGGCGTGGTTTCTTTCTCCCATCCTCCTTTTTTCCTTCTATGCCACCCAGCTACCGCACTACATCCTGCCCGGCTTCCCAGCTTTCTTTCTTTTGTTCGGGGCGGCATGGAAAGAAAAACCTTCCCCCTCCTCGTTTGACCGGGCGTTTCTTTGCGTGTTTCTCATCATTTTTGTTCTTCTGGCAGGAGTATTGAGCTTTCTGGCAAAAGCCCTCTCTCCGTGTGCTCAAAAGCTTTCTTTTCTTTTGGCAAGCCTCTCCCTTCTGCTTCTAGCATGGTGTGTTTTGGGGCTTCTTGCCTTTCATGGGAAGGAATCCTGGGCCTACCTTCCCGTCCTTGTGGGAGCAATCAGTATGGGAATCTTTGCATCGGAACTTCGGAATCTTTCCCCCAGCCTGATCTTGGGCCAAGCGCTTCGCGCACATCCCTGTCCTTGTCCTTACGTAGCCAAGGGATTTGAAGAACCGAGTCTTGTCTTTTACTCTCGCCACCTCTGGATCTTTGAGGATGCTAGCTCCAAGGGTTCCCCTCTTGCCTCCCCTCCCACCAAGCTTGCCGAGTGCAAGGGAGAGCTCCAGGCGGTGGAGGAAAAGTCTCTTTCTACCTACCTTCGAATCCTCTTAGAAAAGAAGAGCTCCCCCGAGATTTCCCAATACTTTCCCAACAAAGGGAAAGAAACTCCCGGAGCAGTTGTTTTCCAGGGGCTAAACGTGGCTCGTTTTTCCTGGGTGTGGCTCACGTGGAAATGCCCACGAAGCGCTCCTGCCGTTCCCCCAAAACCAACCGCTTCTCCGAACTAAAAGGGAGAACCCTTTTGCCTCCGATCCCCAGGCTTTGGCGTGGGAGCCAGCTTGGGATCGATGGGAGAAAGGTCGGCGCGCGCGGCCCGAGTAGAGCATTGCCGGAGAAAGAAATCCCTGCTCCTTCTTTTTACAGCCACCGGCGGACTCTCTGGCAGTAGGAATCAAAAGCCATTCCAAATCGTTCCCGCAGCGTTGCTTCCTCAAGCGGGATGTGGCACTCGCCGACAATCGCAAAATAGAGCACACAGGCTAGCCAGAAATACGCGGAGCCAGTCCAGAACGGAAAAGCCATCATTATCGCCAACGTCCCCAAGTACATTGGGTTTCGAGACCAACGGAAAGGCCCCTCCTGGACGAGTCTCGGCGGGGCGTCAGTCGGGAGCCCCAAACAGTGATGCCTTGCCAAAAGGAGCCAAGCCCAGGAACTCGTCCCCAAACCTAAAAGAAAAAGGATGGCTCCACAAGCTTGGCAGACAACTCCATGGGCAATGGGAATCCATCGATCCATCACCAAAGCAAAACTCACAAGACAGAAGGCCCAGACAATGGCTGGAATCCGCGCCATCCAATCGATCATTTGAAGGAAAGGCTAAAAGAGTTATTTCCCCTCCGCAACCGTTCCCCACACCCTAAACAACGGCTCCACTCCCCAGGAAAGCTCGCCGACGACGACCCTTGAACCGTGTCACCCACGGTTTCCGTGCCGGAATATCACTGGCCCCACGGAAGCTAGCCACCCTTCTTGAAGTTTTTAACCCACAAGCGCCGCGCACGCCCCTGGCTATAGCCATGGAGAGGTTTAGTGCCAGCTGCAGTCAAGCCCTATGGAAGCGGCTTGGAGTTAGGCTGCAAGGCAAAGAACTCGCCTCCCTGGATCGGGTGGAGCTAGTCATGTTGGGTGATTGCGTCGTAACTGATTGATACGTGACAGAAAAAATGGCCATTGGCCCCATAGGGCCTAATGTTTTCCGCCCTTGGGGTCGACCACGGCTCTCATGCAGGGATTCGGAGGGTGGAGCCGACTCAGCGGGCGTGGGAGCCGCTGGCGGTAACGCCGCTGGGTGTTTCGTTATCGCATGGTAGCTGGACCACGGGGATCGTTTGGAGGGCGATCCAGGGGTTTTCCTCGGGAAAAAGGAAGCTTGGCGGCTTGGAGTTTCTTAAGATACCGGTCCAGCAGGAAGGCTCACGTGGGCACAAAGACGTGCGCAAGGGACCCGTTGCGGATCGTTGTGGGAGATCGGGCGGAGTTTGTAGCCCATCTTTAGAGCTTCGAGAAACCTCTTCCCACCGCGGAGAGTCGGTTTTCGGGCCGGACGGCTTCTCTAGGGGGAAGGCCCTTTTAGTCTGTTAGGATCTGATCCTTCCCCTCAAGCACTTTTTTCCGTCTCCAGGGCCTCTTCGAAAACTTAGAGCCTGACTTCACTCTAGGCTCTACGCAGAGTACCCATGACCACGATACAAGGAAAAAATGTGGCTCACCGAACGGTCAATCTTTTCCGGATCCCTTAGCTCTCCTTTTTCCATGCGCTGGGTGATCCATTCCCGTTCTTCCGGGATCTCGGCCGTATCGCTCTGCCGCATGGCCCGCTCATAGGCCAGGGGCTGGAGCTCTTTCGACTCCAAAAATCCGTTGTCCAGGAAGAATTCCTTCGACGTCCAACACTCGCTCCTTTCCTTCGGGAGAAGAGACCTGCGAAGTTCGATCGTCTACCCTTGCGGATATCCTCCAAGACTTACGGACTCCTTTGCAGTCGTAAGCCCATCCAAAATCTCCCCGCTCCTGGTGCCCCAGCGCGCGCAAGTTGGCCAAGCTCACCAACCGCCGGTCCCATACAAAAACCATCCGCAGTAACTTAAAAAACGCTTCTCCCCCATCCGTGATAACCTCTTGGGCCATTTCCGAATCGTCGCCGGTTGCTCCGAAAGACATGATGGGCGATCGGTCAGCCATTCTCCTTACCAATCCGCAGGAGGAGTTGCCGCTTTGCGGGCCGCCCCTCTCCGCCTCTAACCGTATTGCGCCAAACGCTTTCGCACCTTCCTCCCCCTCGAAATAGGAGGAAGTCGGACTAGGGATTTGAGATCCCGTAAGGGGCTCGAGAAGGAATCCTTCGGGAGGGTTATCCTCTCAAAAGGCAAAAAGTTTCCTGCGACAAGAAACGCAGGCGCGGGGAGCGAAGGAGTTCAGGAAAGACGCGTTTTGTTTGGTTGGGAAAACGCCGGCTTATCCTCCACAGCCGCCTTCAAATTTGTAATGGGCGATTGCTCCCCGGAAGAGCGCTCGAATACATCCTCTTCGAGGCTCAGGTTGCACCATGCCGTGCCACTCGCACGCCTGTGGACTGTGGTCGGGCAGCCAACTAGAGAAAGTACGCAAAAGAAAACATCTATCTCGAAAAAAGCTCGCCGTGAAGCGATTTTCACTTGTGGGAAAGAAACGACCCGCGAGTGAACTCGCAAGCTTTCTTGTCGAACGCAAAGATGGCTGACCTTCCTCATGCTCCCAACATCAGGCGTCTTTACGGCCGCCCTGGGCGAAACCAGAGCCTCGCCAATCCAAGCAAAATTCCGAGTTGTATTGACGTCGCTGTGCGCCGGGGGACCACCGTGAGGACACATCGAAGCGATCGCTCGAGCGTGTCCCCAGACCTCCCCAACACAGGCAGGTCGGGCGCATGGAAGCTACTGGCTCGACGTAGTCGAGGAAGGATGGCAGCTGCCGCCACGCCCAGCGGTGCTAACGGGCGCGAACCCGCTTGCCGGCCTTCCTCCGCTCTGCGGCGTTCGTGAGGTCGTCCATCCCGATCCTGGCAACGTCGGCCTTGATGGCGGCCCCGACGATGGCTCTCCTCGCTTTGGGGTTCATGTACCGAACGCAGCCGCATCTTTTTGTCGGAGTCCTGCCGGAGGCTTTTGTCTAGCGCTCTGGCTGCCATTGGAGGGAAAACGACGACGCAGCGCAAGGGAGCAAGTCGCCCTTGTCGCGCAACTATCCGCCGCCAAAGATTTTGCCCGTGCTTGTGGGGCAAAACTTTTTCACCCGACCTCTCGGCGCAGCATGGGGCTGGATCCCAGAGCGTGGCTTTCTTTCCTTTCGACGACGGGGTTCCGATACCATGTCCTATCGCGAACGACCCATTCTGCTTCCTTGGGCCGACCCGAGGCAGGGATGCGCGTTGGGTAGTCGCCCCCATGCAACGGGAACTTGATGCGGCCATCGATCGTGGAAAGCAAGACCCTCTCACCTTTACGTGTGTAGGTGCGCTTGTCGAAGTGCATGCTGACATGGGCAAAGCGGATGGTCGGAACGGGTGTCTCCTACCTAATGCATCCCCTTCCCTTGTCTCCCCTGTAGGCCTTGGACACCGTAGAAATGGCGTTGCAGCACATCTGGGTGCCCAACGGCGTTGGACTAGCACAGCAGGGTGTAGGCGCGCCACTGGTGCAGGGCTACCCTGTTCCAGACGCAATGCTCGCGCACCACGGGATTGACCCGGTGGCAAGCGTCGGCGTAGGCCGAGCAGAGTGTAGTAAGTCTTGCTTCTACCGGCGTAACATCCCGTTGGATCGACGCCTTCCCCATCATGGCTTACCTCCTTGGGGTGACATGCTAAGAACCCTCGATAGAGCGGCAGACGGTCTCGGCGCTCCCATTGCCGGCCGTGCCAACGGACTACGACGGCGACCACAGTTTGCCGCCCCACAGCGGCTTCTTCCACTCAAAGAAACGCTGGAACCGCCCCTCGCCGTCACACCCTGGAGCAGCTTAACGGGCATCGGCCACGGCGATACCAGGCAGGATCCCGACAAAAAGGTTACTGTCATCTGGCTGGAGCTCCTGGGAGATCACAGGCTACCCACGTTCGGCGCAGATCGCATCTGGAATCGCTCCCGTTTCGCTAGCCACCGCTCCGGCCAACGCGTTGCACCGATCCTGCGGACACCAGATCAGTTGGTCGGCCGTTGGGATGTACGCCGTTGCCATTGGTGACCCTCTCGATGATCTACCACATTCTACACCCCATGGGGAGCGCTTCATGGATCCGCCGTTTTTCCCGCGATGGAAATCGCGCGTTTCTTTGGGGAGGATCTATGAAAGAAGAGAAAAAAGATTCTCTCTTCCGCCTCTTTCTGCCCGAGGGAAAGAGAGGCAGCGAATGTGGTCAAATCCAGAAAGGGTCACGATTTTCCCCGTAAGCCTGGACCGCGTCTTCGCTGTTTGATCCCCCTTTTCCCTAGAAAAAAATCGTCTCGGAAACCCGCCTCTTCCTCCAAACCAGAGTTTGCTGGGAAAACCACCCCTTCTTCCCCTGCGCACCCGTCGCAAAAAAAGCTCCTCGTAATAGCCACTTGGACACGGAAAAATCAACGCGCTCTTCCTTCACCGACCCCTCAACGGAAGAGGCTCCCGCCAGAGCACGGTATCCTGCGGGGGCCTTGTAGCGTCTGGCTCGGGATAGTCCAGAACGTAGTGAAGTCCTCGACTTTCCCGCCGTGAAAGCGCACAGTCCACAATCAGGCAAGCGACCCATGCTAGGTTGCGAAGCTCGACGAGATCAGCAGTAAGGGACTGGCTTTCAAACATTTCCTCGATTTCCGATACGATTCCGTTAAGCCGCTGGCGCGCTCTTTGTAGCCGGGAGACCGTTCGCACAATGCCAACGTAGTCCCACATGAGCTGTCGAATTTCCCGCCAGTTCTGAGCGATGATGAGACGCTCGTCGGAGAGAGTCTTTCCCCGCGGATCCCATTCGGGAAGGGTTACGGCCAAGCGCGAAGCCTGTTCCTTCTGTGCGGCACGGGCAGCTCGGTCTGCCATCACCGCGGCTTCCAAAAGGGAATTGCTTGCCAACCGGTTGGCTCCGTGGAACCCCGTGCAAGCCACCTCTCCAATTGCCCAAAGACCGGGCAGCGGGGTGCGGCCTTCCCAATCTGTGACAATCCCCCCGCACTGGTAATGGGCGGCCGGTACCACCGGAATCGGTTCTTCGGCAATATCCAGGCCGACAGAAAGACATTTAGCATAAATCGTGGGAAACCGCTTCGTAAGATACGCTCTTCCCTTGTGCCGGATGTCCAAATAGACACACGGGTGACCGCTTTTCTTAATCTCCGCTTCAATCGCCCGCGCTACCACATCTCTCGGGGCTAGCTCCTTCAAAGGATGAACCGCCTCCATAAACCTCTGGCCCTGGGCATTGAGCAAAATCCCTCCCTCCCCTCGCACGGCTTCGCTAATGAGAAAATTTTTGGCTGCCGGATGATACAAACAGGTAGGATGAAACTGGATAAACTCCATATTTGCGATGGGCACCCCCGCGCGAAAAGCCATAGCAACCCCATCCCCCGTCGCCACATCGGGGTTAGAGGTGTAAAGATAGGTTTTCCCACAGCCGCCCGTGGCCAGAACCGTGTGTTGGCCCAAAAAAGCAGCCATTTTTCCCGTAGCCCGTTCCAAAGCATAGATCCCGATGCATCGATCCTGCGCATCGAAACCCAACCGGCGCAACGTGATGAGTTCTACGGCCATCCAACCAGGAAAAACACTCACCCTCGGATGGGAGGCAACGCGGTCCCAGAGCACCTTTTCGATAGCCTCTCCTGTGGCGTCATCCACATGAAGGATTCTCCTTCGGGAATGCCCGCCTTCCCTGCCCAGGTCAAATTCGTCCCCTTCCCCACTTTCTCGAGCAGTAAACGGAACCCCTAATTCCACAAGTTCACGGACAACACCCGGCCCCGCCTCCACGATCGTTCTCACGACGGGTTCTTTGCAAAGACCAGCCCCAGCCAAGAGAGTGTCCTGAATGTGGAGTTCCAACGAGTCATCCGGAGACATCACGCACGCTATCCCCCCCTGGGCATAGCGGGTGTTACTTTCCTGCGGGTTTCCCTTGGTCAGAAGGGCTACAGTTCCCCTTTGAGCGCTCTTCCAAGCAAAAAAAAGCCCTGCCAAGCCGCTGCCTACCACCACAAAATCAAACTCCCGGGCGGCTTGAAAGGAAGGAGTAGAATCATCCATCACGCCTTACCCAGCCTTTTTTCGGATCCAACCGTATCTTGTATCCCCACAAACCCGCTAACCTCTTGGCCCGGTCCCGTTTTCTGCAGGGATATCATCCGGTTCATTTCTTTGCCCAAAAAGCAAGACAAGCCGCTCACCGGTCCCACCCATGCAAGCAACAGGTTGACACCTTGGTGCTTGACTGGGTTCCTCCCGGGCCACTGGCCGGTATCCTCTCCAGGACCAAAAGGATCCGGCTTGGTCCTTCACCGACGCAAGGCGGAAAACCCGGGACGCTTCTTTCGCTTTTGCAACGTGGGAGGGGGTTGTTTGAGATTCCAATAGGTCTGGAAAATCGTACAGATATTGTTCACGGTCCAGTAGAGGCATAAGGCTGACGCGAAATTGTACAAAAAGATGACAAACACAAACGGCAACCACTGGATCAATTTTAGCTGCGGGTTATCTCCGGAAGAAGGTTGTAATCGAGCAAGAATGAATTGCGTCCCCGCCATGATCAATGGGAGAACGTTCACGTCAAAACCCACAACCGGCAAAGTGTACACGGTGTCAGGTTGGGTGAGATCCTGGATCCAGAGAAAAGACTGGTGACGCAATTCCACGGAAGTTTGAAGTAAACGATAGAAGCCGATAAAAATGGGGATCTGGATGAGAATCGGCAAACAACCACCCGTGGGGTTCACTCCGTATTCTTTGTACAATTTAAACGTTTCTGATTGGATTTTCTGGGGGTCGTCTTTGTATCGCTCTTGGATCTCCCTGATTTTGGGTGTTAAAAGCTGCATGGCTCTCATCTGCCGATTGGCGAGAGACTGCAGCGGCCAGGCAAGAGCTTTTAAGGTAAGTGTAAAGACGATAATGACCACCCCATAGTTGGGAATGAGCCGGTGAAGGCCATTCATAATGCCCAACAGGGGTTTGATGATCCAGCCCCACATTCCAAACTCCATTGCCATTTCTGCGTCCCGGCCCAAAGCCTGTAGCCTGCGGTATTCCTTTGGGCCCGCGTACAGAAGAAACTCCTGGGCCGTCGTTTTCCCTTTCGGGACTGACAGGGAGGGAAACCGTGCCAGGGCCTGGATGGCTAGAGTTTCAACCCGATTCCCTTTTCGATCGAAAACCCAGATCGGTTGCCGGAAACAAAGGACCTCGTCGGGAGGAAACTGGGAATCCGGCAAGAGAAGAAGGAGAAAATACTGGCTTTTGACGGCCGCCCAGCCGAGCTCCCCTTCCTGGCTCACAATGCGATCCCTAGCCTCCCGCCATGTGACCCCAAGAAAGCTGGAGGGATTAAAGTCCAGGACGCTGGCGCGGCCCACCCGCAGCTCCTTGGCAAAAAACCAGTTAGCCGCAAGCTCCCTTGGGGGTTCCTGTGACGCTGCAGGAGAACCGATTCCTAGATTCAGCCACCATTCGGAAACTGATGCGTCATGGTCGGACGGGTTCGTCAGCCGCTGTTCCATGCGAATGAGGTAATCGCCGGCCAACCGATAATGCCGTTCCAACAGGATCCCTCCCGGGAGGGTTGTGCGAAAGATGACCTCTCCAGGCTTTTGGTCGGTTTCAAACTGGGTCAACGGCTGCGGCCCTTGTTCTCCCCCCTTCCAAAGAATCATTTCCAAGACCGGATCACGAGCATCCCGGTTAAGAATGACATGACCCCGATTCCCCCAGTGTTTCTTTAACTCGACGTTCAAAACGCCACCGCCCGCACTGGTTAGCACCGCACGGATAGACTCATTTTCCAAAACAATCGAAGGTGCCGTCTCGGGGGAAGCATGGCCTAAAGGCCACTGGCTCACTCCGGGGCCGGCTGCGAGACTCTTGCGCGGAAGCGCCCGGCTCGGCTCTTCCGCTGGCTGGGTCGGATAGCGTTGCTGGAGGTAGAGTTGCCAGGCCAAAAGGAGAAGAAGACAGATCAATACGGCGGTCCAATTGGATCGATCCATCGCCTTTTATGACCTTCCGTTTCTTTTGCGTGGGCCAGGCAACCTGGGCGGGACAGGATCGTACCCATATCCCCCCCAAGGATGGCAACGCAACAATCGCCGCATTGCCAAGTAGACTCCGACTCCCCATCCATGCCGTTCCACTGCTTCGACGAAATACACGGAACAGGTGGGAAAATATCGACAATGACCGAGCCCTCCAAGCCAGAAAACACGGAGAGGAGTGCCCAGCACACGATACAACCAAAGAAGCTTTCGAGCCGGACTCATCGCTGGGAGGAGAACTTTCGATACAATCGTAGCATCTTTTCCCGCAACGACCAAAAGTCGAGCTGAGTAGCCGGTTCCCTTGCTACCCAGGCAAGATAATACGGTTTGTCTCCCACCCCGACCCATCTGCGATAAATTTCCCGCATCCTCCGCCGCAACCGGTTCCGCAGAACTGCCCTCTTAAGTTTCCGGCTCACCAGGAAAGCCACCTCCGCCGGCTCGGAAGGATCCTCCTTGGGAAGGGTAAAAAGCAGGACTGCCGGGTCAGACCATCGTGTTCCCTCGGAAAAAAGCCGCTCCATTAAAGCCTTTTTTCTAACGATGCAGGCTCTAGGAAGCCGCTCGCGTTTCGGTCTAGGTCCGGGTGTGTCGGGCAAACTTGTGTCGGGTTCGCGCTGGTACCAATCGATACCGTCCCTTTTTCCTTCTTCGCCGCAAGATCAAGCGCCCCAGGCGGGTTCGTGTGCGCGCCAAAAAACCGTACTGTCTCAGACAGCGTTTCTTGGAGGGTTGATACGTCCGCTTCATCGTTGCCTGATTGTCGTCTCCTGGATCAAACCGCTCCTAGCCGCGGATAGACCAAATTCCTCAAAACTCCTCCCACCCGCAAGCAAGAAAATGGGCTTCTAGGAGTTGCGAGGAAAAAAGCTATGTCGGACCGGCCGATGGACAAGCGTCTGGAATTCCTCTTCCAACAAGTAGGTTAAGTGGCAAAGACGATCCCCGGCCTCCTTTTCTGGAAGGCAACGCAGCGTGTTGCGGCTTTGCTCTAAGAGTCTTTGAACCGTTGCCCCGGCCCGCTCTAACGCTCCATGGGAGAAAAGAAACTCCAACAGCTCGGAACGCTTTTCAGGAGAACCATTGCCCAGAACGGACAGCACGCACTCTTTGGCCCCACCATTGGGAGAATCAAGTAGATAGAGAAGCGGCAGGGTCAACCGGCCTTGCCCAAGGTCGGTACCCAGTGTTTTGCCGGTCTCCTCCTCGCTCCCCAGTAGGTCTAAGCAGTCGTCATAAATCTGAAAAGCGGTCCCCACCAGTCTTCCGTACTCCCCCAGGGCCTCTTGTATCCCACTAGGAGAGCTGTTAAGGGAGGCTGCCAGCTGGCAAGGCATTGCAAAAAGTTCCCCTGTCTTCATTTGAGCGATCCGCAAGTATTCGCCCTCTCCCAATCGAAGATCGAACCGTCGTTGGAGCTGGAGAATTTCTCCCGTACAGACCACGCAAACGGAAGCAGCAACCGATCGAAACACTTCTCGCGGCAAATCAGCGCATATTTTCAAGGCATGGGAAAAGAGGCAGTCACCCAGCAGTACCGAAACATCCGCTCCCCAACGAAGAAAAGCGGTCGGGGCTCCTCTCCGGGTAACGGCCCCATCCACAATATCGTCGTGGACCAGAGTTGCCAGGTGGATCATTTCTACGATGAGAGCCAGATCCAAATGTGCCGGTCGAATCCCACCGGTAGCCTCAGCGGAAAGAAGGGCAACAACCGGCCTAAGCCTCTTGCCGTGACTGGATAGGGTGTCGCCAAGCTGGGGAGCAAGCGCTGGGTCAAACGCGCTGATCTCCTCCAACACCCTGCGATCCAAAGCTTGAAGCCACGCTTCGAAGGGGACCAAAAGTTTTGTCCAATGGCCGGCGCCACGCACCCCCGCAGGATACGATTGACACGGATTTGAGGTGTCCAATGGTGAATTCTCCCGAAAATCGCCCCCTTGCATAGATGCTGGGCTTTCCTTGTGGAAGGTTAGCCAGGCTTGCCTTCCTGTGTCAAACCTAGCAAGCCGAGGCAGGCTCCCGAGCTCTCTTCCCTGAAAAACAGCCGGTGGCCTTGGCTTGGTTCCTTTCTTTGATTCTTATCAAGTTCTAGGGAAAGGGTCCCCAACTCCCCATGAGCTAACGGAGAGCTTTCCGTGACGAAAGATCCGACTCACGGCGGGATCGTTCGTAGATCCGCTCGCCCATGAGGCTTTTCCTTTCCAAAAGATAGGCCGTGAGCGTATGGTCCTTTCCGAGACTTGCACAAGTGGAGAACTCCAGATGGGGAAAAAGGCCAAGAAAGCTTCTTTTTCCCTAATCCGAGAGATTCGAACCGGACCGAGGGGTTGTGGGATACATCCCTCAGGTTTGCGCCTGATCTCCATCCTTCATGGAGGCTTCGATCATCGAATCCAGAACCCTCCGGAACTCATGGAGGCCCGGTGCTGGAATAATGATCGTGTCCCGCCGTCCTCGCACGTCTTCGGTAATCCGAAGAAAGCGACCTCTTTGATTTTCTTTGAGGTCAAAAAAGAAGTGCTTCCGCTCTACCGTGATCTTTTCACTCTTTATGTTCTTGAGATCCGCCTCCATTTTTGGCTCTCTCCTATCGTTCAAAGGTTCCCCCCAGACTCGTCGTTTCAGACTACCGTGGCTCGCTTTTTTGTCAAACCTTGCCTAGCAGTGCAAGACCTCGCTTTCAGTTGACCCGAAAAAAATGCACCCCGAAACAGAGGATGGTCGCAAGCTTACATTTTGGGTAGGATCCCCAGTTGGCATGCTTTCCACTCGGCGGCAAAGCTCTCGCTTTCTTCCCTTCCTTGTAATCTCCGTTTTGTTTCATCTCACCCTCTTTCCGCTGGCCCAGCTCATCCCGCTCAAAGGAACCCTGCCTGCGCAAAGAGCTGGCCACAGGGTGTCGCCTCCGAAATTGACGCTTTTTTCCACACCGCCTGACTCCCTCCCACAGAAGTTCTTTGTTCCAACGGAGTCCTGGCAACCGCAAAGGCTTACTCCAAAAAAGGAAACTCCTTTAGAATCGGACCGCTCGACGAGGCTCCAAAGTGAAGCTCCGGGAAAAGACCCTCAATCAGCCCTTCCCGAAATGCGCGGCCACCCCAAGGCCGGCATTCAGTATGTCGATATTCCTCCAACGCGAACCCACCCCGGGCAATCCAGTCGGTCGCCTAGCTCTCAGGGGTCTCCCATGGACCGAAATCTTCCCCAAAATGGAAAAAGCCAAGCGCAAGCAACGGCGAATCCCAGAGAAGCTCCCAGCACCCGTCCTCCCCGCAAAGAAACCTTCGAGAACGCGGAATTCCCTGTTGTTCGTGCGGATTCTCCTTCCCAAGCGCCCTCTCCCGGGGTCGGACCCGAACGACGCGCCCCTGAACGCCAATCTTCCAACAGTTCATCCCAAGAAACGTTCCGCTGGCAGCAACCAGCTACCGGATCGCCCGGATCCGTCCGGACTCAGGAACGCTATCGAAGGGAGATCCATGGAGGTCGAACCGCAGAGATCGGTCCCTCCTCTCCCGAAGCCGCGGAAACCGAACTGGGGCGGTACAAAGCCAAGATGTATCGCGCAATCGGCTCGGCATGGTATTGGTTAGTCGACCAAAATATGACCCTTCTGGCTTTGGGAACCGTGCGGATTAAATTTTATGTGACCGCCGACGGGACGGTTCGAGACCTTTCGGTAATGACGGAAAGCGGGGAGACTGCCGTTCTGCGGGCGATTTCCCTACAATCCATCCGGAAAGCTTTTCCCATGGAGCCGTTTTCCGAAAGTTTGAAAAGACAGGTAGGAGATGGGTTCTGGGAAGAGTGCAGCTTTACCATCTATTAGGAGTGCTCGTTACGGAAATCTTCTTTCCACTCGATCGAAGCCGGATAGTCTAAAAAAGGGAAGGGGCAAGAGGCCCGGATGGGCAATACCTAATAAGAGCCATGAATCTCCTTCTGGAAGCTTGGGGACCCTTGGGTCGCTTCTTAGAGGCAGGGGGCGTCTTTAGTTATCTGGTTGTGGGATGTTCCGTGGTAGCGGTTGCCATCATCTTGGAAAAAGCCTTTTCCCTTCGCCGCGGCCAGGTAGTTCCGAGTGAAGTAGCCCAAGCGATTTCGGAGCTTGGATCGGCCCGCACGCTTGGCGCACTGGAAGAGCTATGCGCGAGGGAAAAAAGTGTTCTGGAAAGACTGGTCCTTGCATCCCTGCGCAACCTGGCACTATCCAAATTTGAAAACGCGGAAGCCCTTCAAACAAAAGCTCGAGCTGAAATCGCTCGCTTGGAGAGGGGGCTTGTGGTCCTAGAGATCATTGTGGGTATTGGACCTCTCCTTGGACTACTGGGAACGATTTCCGGGCTGATCACGATTTTTGGACAGGTTGGAGAACAGGGGCTGAGCAGCCAAGGAGGCATGATTGCGCGGGGGATTTCCGAGGCACTTCATACCACGCTTCTCGGGCTTGGAGTCTCTGTACCCTGCCTGGTAGCCCACAGTATCTACTCAAGACGGGTCGAACTCTACTCGGTTGAGCTTGAGGACCTTTGCCTAGAACTTCTGGCAAAGCTCTACGGAGAAGGTGCTGTTGCCCGCTTCTAATCGGCGGTTGCTTGGGCTGGAATTGCTTTTCACCACCTTTTGCTCACCACAAGAACCAGAAGAAAGGGAAAACGGACCATGCGATTTTTCCCACGGAAGCGCCGGGTCCCTGTCGTTAACATCGTCTCGCTTATCGATATCCTTGTCATTGTGCTCATCTTTTTTGTTGTCACCACTACCTTTCGAAAAGAAGAGCCGGTCGTTCAAATCGAACTACCCCGTTCGGGCCAAGCCAAATTTTCTCCCATGGACGCACCGGTTGTCATCTATGTGACCGCCGATGAGCGAATTTTCCTTAACGACACGCCGATTGAACCTGACCGCTTGGGTCCCGAGCTCAAAGAGCGGAGGGCGCGAGATCCTACCTGCCAGTTCGTCTTAAAGGCAAGTAAACGGGCACCCTTCCAAACGATCGTGCACGTGATGGACGCCGCAAAATTTGCGGGTATCGCTGCGTTGCCTACCATTACCCAAGAAGAACCACAACGACCGTGATTTTACCCATCGTCCTTTACGGAAATCCGATCCTTCGGAAAAAGGGGGAACCAGTCCAGCGCTTCGACGATACCTTGCGGCGACTCGCGCAGGATATGGTTGAGACCATGCACGCCCATAAAGGGGTGGGCTTGGCAGCACAGCAGGTCGGCGTGGCCCTGCAAGTAGCCGTGATTGACGTCCGGGGGGTAACCGATCGGCCCTCCAGTTTCATTGCTGACGGCAAGAAAATTCCCGTTGCCGATTGGATGCCTCTGGTTCTCATCAACCCGAAGTTGGAATTAACCAAAAGTAAAGAGCCTTCTGAAGAAGGCTGCTTAAGCTTCCCTGGTCTACGACTGACCGTCCCCCGTGCCCGCCGGGTGCTGGTGCGGTGTCAAGATCTTGAGGGAAGACCTCTGGTCTTTGAGGCTTCCGGGTTTCTGTCCATCGTGATCCAGCATGAATGGGATCACCTAATGGGAAGGCTTTTCATCGATTACCTGGACCCGATGGAGCGACAATCGCTGCGGGAAATCCTGGACAAAATTCGCGAGGGAACAGTCTTACCACCCGCCTAGCCGGACACCTGTGCCTGCTGAGGAGCTGGGGACGGTGGGGGCCCTTCCGGCAAGAAGGGAAAAGGTGGCAAATCCACTGGCGGGTTATCCTGCCAGTCCTGAGCCGTATTCCGGCACCAGCGTGCAAGCTCTTGCGGGGGAAGACCCGCCACCATGGCTGGATACTGGGCAAAATAGCCCGAAGCAAGGACTAGGAGTTTTCGAGCAGGTTCCCATCTTCCTTTTGTCGCATGGACAAACGCACCAGCTACTTGAATCAGCGCTTTGTAAAAGTTGCCGTCCGGTTCTTTGCGCCGTTGTAACCAGAGATCTTCCAGAACATCGTGGGCCTCATAGTAACGGGACTGTTCCAACAGCTGGAAAAACACTCGATATCGTGGATCCCAACCGCCGTTTCCTGGCTGACTGGATAAAAGGCGACTGACTCGCTCGGTTTTTGCTGCCATCGTTATTCTTGTCTTTGGAGACCCGATCCCCGCGGGCACTCCTCTCATCCGTCACCCACTCAAACGATTCCCCGTAATTCCAAGAAGCTTTTGAGCTCCGCTTCGCTAAACGCCGCTAACACCTCATCGTCCCACTCCAGGGCAGGTGTTTTCGCCTTGCCAATCATCTTGGCAAGTCTTCGACCACCCTGGGGGTTGCGAAGAATATCCACCCGGTCATAGGAAAGGCCATATCGATCCAAAATTTTTTCCACCTCCGCGCACCAAGGACACCCTGTTCTGACATAAAGAACCACCCGAGCCATGGACTCAAGCATGGGAAACCCCAGCAAGTCGTGCAACTTTTTCTATCGGGTAAACGATAGGGATAGGGCGCTTCTTGTGGACTTTTTTCCTAAACACTTCTCCCCGTAGCTCTTCTGACCTGACTGCCCTGGGAGATCGTTCGCCAACCCGGCAAGCTGGCCTCCCGTTTTGGGGGAAAGGTGGGAGCAAAAGGGAATTGCTCCGTTTTCCCTTGAATCACCTTAGCGCACCCAGCCCTCTCAAGGGCTGGCGAGACCCGCGGAGAGATCCACCGAGCTCATGGGGGAGCAACTGGACCGTCTCCCCCAAAGCCCTGCGGTATTGTTCCTGCGAGAGGAATTGGTGGGCCAGCATTTGTCCCAAAATCCATCGCTGCCGTCTCCGAGCCCTTTCCCAGTGAACGTAGGGATTAAGACGAGCAGGAGCTTGAGGAATGCCTGCCAGTAGGGCAGCTTCTGCAGCCGTCAATCGCCCGACGTCTTTCCCAAAGTAGAATCGAGCCGCCGCCGCGCACCCTATCTGGTCATTGCCATAATAAAGACGGTTTAGGTATTCCTCTAAAATCCGTTCTTTCGTCCATCGACACTCAAGGCGAACTGCAAGGATCATTTCCCGAAGTTTGGTCAGCAACGTTCTCGGTCTGGGAGGGTTTTCACTAATCTTAATTAACTGCTGCGTAATCGTAGAGGCCCCTGAGACTGCTTTTCCGTAGCGGAGCGCATCCCGCAGGGCGCGGAGGGTCGCCCAGAAATCTACGCCATGATGCTTCCAGAAGTTGCGATCCTCCGCTGCGATGGTGGCTCGGATGAGCCAGGGAGAAACCAGCGAAAGGGGAACGCGAAGGGTCAGCGAAGAGCTAGCTCTTGCGTTGGTGTCCGAACCGGATCCCCTTTGGTTGGTAAGGGGATTATCGAGACTGGGCGGGAGTGGGAGGAAAATCCCAAAAGCCAGACCAAGGAGCACAAGGAAAAGGAAGCCAGCCCCCAGGCAGGAGACATACGGCAACCAAGGATGTTTTCGCCCAGCGTCCATGCGAGTCGAGACAACGGGAATCTTTTGAAGTACGATCTTTCTAAACGGCGGACGCCCTAGGTAAGGAAGCCCGTTGACCGAGGACTGCCGGGACTGAGTCAAAGGCTTCTTGGATAGCTTTTCCGATCGATCCATTGGCGCAAAGACCATAGTTGCCATGGGATAGCAACCAAGGGAAGACAAAAGGACGGCTTTGGAAGGAGCAAACACTTTCCATGAAGAAAAAGCCTGAGTCGAGCACCGGCAAGAACGTTGCGGTCAGGATTTGGACGGAACAATGGCGTTTGGAAATGGAAAATGCCCGGATCTACGAGCTTCTCGCCAAGCGAGAGCCTCATTCCCGGAGGCGGGAAATCTTCCAGCGACTTGCCGAAATTGAGCGGTCGCATGCAACGCGGTGTCGAGAACAATTGGAAAAACTGGGTGCGAAGGTACCCATTCTTTGGGAAACGGGGCTCCGCTTCTGGTATGGCTGGCGGTGGAGTTGGACTAGCCCGGAGCAAGCCTTGCTTGAAATGGAAGCTCGGGAACGAAAACTGGCAGAGGACTCGGCCGTTGGGGAAGATACGCGAGCTTTGTTACCCCACCCGTCGCGGCAGGTATGGGAACAGATCCTCAAGGAGGAGCGTACCCATGCTGGCGTCGTACATGCCCTGGCCACCCAGAGCGAAACTCAACGGCGGTTGCAAGGGATTCTCCGGCGGGAACCCTGGCACAAAAGAGGGGGTAGCTGGATTGCCGATGCGGTCTATGGAGCCAACGACGGTTTGGGGGCGGTCTTTGGAATCGTTTCCGGTATGGCCGGGGCGACGGGCAACCAGGAGCATTATGTGATTCTTTCGGGACTGGCTGGTATGCTGGCTTCCAGCTTGTCCATGGGGGCAGGCGCCTACCTTGCGGCCAAGAGCCAGCGCGAACTCATGGAGGCAGAAATTGCAAGGGAAAAGGAGGAGCTGCACACCAACCCCCAAGAGGAAAAAGAAGAGCTCAGTCTTTTTTACGAGCTTCAAGGCCTGGCTCCCCACCAGGCCCAAGAACTGGCCGAAAAGATGTCCCAGCAGCCGGAAGCTTTTCTAGAAATGATGCTCCAAAATGAGCTCGGACTGACAATGTCCCAACTTCCCAACCCATGGGTGTCATGCTTTTCAGCCCTTCTTTCCACAGCTTCGGGAGCCTTTGTGCCGCTAGTCCCGTTTTTCTTTCTTCCTGGTGTCCTTGCAGTAGCGACTTCCTTTGCGGTCAGCATCGTCGCTCACTTTGCTATCGGTGCCGCCAAAAGCCTGCTCACCCTCCGATCCTGGTGGGCAAGTGGTCTGGAGATGACCCTTGTCGGCATTCTTGAGGCAGTCGTCACCTATTTCCTTGGAAAATGGTTTGGGAACCTGGACTAGAAGGAGGTCGTTGAACTTTTAGCCAAGAAGACCAAGACGCACCCAAAGATCTGGGAGAGGGAGCTGCAGGCCACAAAAGAACGGCCCAAATTCTCCGTACCACGCGCTTACAGGGTCAAATCGCATTTCATACACAATCGATTTGATTTCGGCTGGGTCCTGGGAAAAAAGGGTGACCCCCCATTCCCACTCTTCAAAACCGGTCGCTCCGGTGACCATTTGCAGGACCTTTCCCTGATACTTCCGGCCAATGCTTCCATGACCCTGCATGAGCTTTCGCCGTTCCTCAAAGGAAAGGGCATACCAGTTAGCTCCGGGAACCCGTTTCTTGCGCATAGGGTAAAAGGAGACAAACGGCCAATCCGGCAAGGTGGGATAAAGTCGCATCTCAGTAAGATACTTTTGCCGCTGCCGAGCCTCCGCCAGTTCCGACTCCCACTGCGAACTTCCCGGAGGAATCCCACGGTTTGCTAGACCCTGAACCACTTCTTCCTCAGTGGGAAGATATTCCGAGCGCTCCGTCATGGAGAAAAACGCATATACAGGCCGCAACACACCGGGGCCTGGAATCCTCTCGAGATCTTTCTCCAATTGCTGAAGAGAATGGAGTTCCGGGCTCAACAAGATCCAACCCACATCCGCCCGACCGATGCACGCTAGTGACACAACCTGGCACTGCTCTCCCGAGCGAAAATCCTTTAGCCGCTCGCCCAGGCGGGCACAGGCCACTTCCTTTTCCTTGGGGCTCAACCTCCCCCAAACGGTCCGATCCCAGTCATAGAAAAGATGGAGGACAAAAAGGCCCTCCCGAGCTCGCAGGGGACTATCAACCATGGTTGCCGTTCATTAAAGCTTGGGAAGAAAGCTCTCCCAAGCAAAATGATTTTCTTTTCACCTAAGAGATCGCTTTCGAGATGGAAACTCCGGCAGGCTGGATTTCTCTTCCCATAAGCTCCCTCGAGAGGGCTATTTCCAGGCGATAGGCAACCGACTCAAGCCTGCGGCGGACCCTTTCGGCGCGGGCACCAAAAAGGTTCAGGGGCACAATGGCGACAATGGCAACCACAAGTCCAAAAGAGACAGCAATCAGAGACTCAGCAACACCCCCTGTGATCACTGCTTGTTGTCCTGCCAAGTCGGTTGAGCCAACCATTCCAAAGGCCCGCATCATCCCGGTGACGGTCCCAAGGAGTCCCAAGAGCGGCCCCAGCGTGACAGCTGTATCAAGGATGACTAAACCTCGTTCGTGCTTTTGCAGCTGGGCTTCCATGGCTTCCTCCAGGAAAATGCGAACGCCCGATCCCCCTGGATACTCCAGGGCTCGCATCGCCACCTCGACCAGTGGATCCCGGCTCTTCCTGCCCAGTTGTAAGGCCTGTTCTGTCTTTCCTTCCTCAATGAGGGAAAGTACTCGCGCCAAAGTCTGGGGTTCCTCTCGAAACCGGTCCCGGACGATGAAAAGG
This sequence comes from Candidatus Methylacidithermus pantelleriae, assembly GCF_905250085.1. GTDB lineage: Bacteria > Verrucomicrobiota > Verrucomicrobiia > Methylacidiphilales > Methylacidiphilaceae > Methylacidithermus > Methylacidithermus pantelleriae. The sequence goes on along the minus strand of NZ_CAJNOB010000034.1, from coordinate 86,251 downwards.
ACCCTCTCCACGATGACCGCAACCGTCACCAAGGATAAAATCAATAGGGGCCACATGACAGGGCCCCCCTTAAGGAAAAGTTGTACCATCTCGGTTTCCCCAGAGAAAACCCTCGCTTTTTTTTTCTTAAAGCAAAGGCTGCCACCCTAGCAAGCCTGCTTGTGCCAGCAGGCTTGCTAGGGGCAAAAAGGAACTACTCCTTGGGACACCGGCAGGCTTTTTGGGAAGCGTGGGACCGGTGATGCTTGGAACTGCAATGGGAACAAGCACCTTTGGCCCCCTTTTTGGTCTTGTGGCCCGAAGATGGGGTAGGCTGTGCTTGCTCTGACATTCCTGGCATCTTTTCGTGAGCCTCCTCGCCATACGCGCTAAGGGAACTCCCAAGCAAGCCTGCACCGACAAATAGAGCGAACACGATTGCCTGTCGTGCCCACCCGGGTTTTGTGAAAGATTGGATCATAGGAGCCTCCATGAGTTTGCTCATTGCCAACAAAGCCTCCTTGATTTCCCACTTACCCAGCGGGAATGTTTCAAGGCTTTTCTTCCTTTTTCTTCCTCCAAGCACACAAGCCACCGGGCCTGTTCTCTAAAGTACCCGTACCGGCCAGGGAAGAGGTTTCGCTCCCCCCGTTCCGGCTTGAGCCTCTAAAGAACCTTTTTCTCACAGTTGGGTGCCCGTGCCTTCGCTTGGATTCCAAGACAGAAAAACTCGGCCGAGTTGCCAATCTCCACAATGCGGCAAATTGTCGCGTCGGTTTGCGGTTTTCCGCGACCATAGAGGAGCGTCTGTTGGCTAACTTCCCGCCTCCTGGATCGTGGGGTAGAATTTGGGAGCTAAGGAATTCCGGGTGGTCACCGATTGTCAGACGCAAAGAAGGCGCCAAGCAAAAGAAGCCGCGCGTTGCACCGGAAGTACAAGCTTCTTGGCCAAAAAGGGAATTCCCAAAAGAACGTTTCCAAAGATAGAGTTTCGGTGCAATGAACCGTAAAAAAACCGTGAGCCTTGCTCCGTGCCCATCGTAAACCTCAAGACCGCATGAAAGCCGGCTTTTCTTCGGGTTTTCCTTTTCGCCTTGGTTCCGTTCCCTACTTAAATGCCCGCCCTCTCACATGGACGCTTGAGCACGCCGTCGTTTTCCGCGGCACACCTAACGCGCTGTGTAAAGCCCTGCAAGAGCGACAGGTTGACGCTGCTTTGGCTCCCATTGTGTTTGCGTTCCAACACCCTGATTTCCTTTTGGTCGACGGGGTGGGTATCGGAGCCCGAGGACCCGTACGCAGCGTGATCCTTGTTTTGGAGGTGCCCTTGGATCAAGTTCGTACCGTTGCCTTAGACCCCGCATCCCGGACTTCGGCCCTTCTGGTCCGAGTTTGGCTGGAAGGATTTTTGGGCAGGGAAATTCGTTACGTATCAAGAGAATCCATTTCCGATGCCCATCTTTGGATCGGGGACCCCGCTTTAGCGGTGCGGCGATCCTTGCGGCCACCAAGGCAACTGGTCGATCTTGGGGAGGTATGGAACAAAATCACAGGATATCCTTTTGTCTTTGCCGTGTGGACCGTTCGAAACGTTTCCGGTGTTTCTCAGCTGGCCAATCTTTTACGGGAAGCGAAAGACTTGGGGCTAGCCCGGATTGATGAGATTACCAACGTGGCCGAGGAAAGAGACTACTTAAGCCATTGCATCCATTACGAACTTGGACCTCAGGAACACGCAGGAATTGAATGCTTTCTTTCTCAACTTCGAAAGCTTGGAATTTTTCCCCAGACGCCTAGCTTGACATGGATTTAGGAAGGCGGAAAGCTGACCCAGGCAAATGAAAAGCCTCTGCGAAATCCGGAAAAAGGTTTTAAACGGGGAACGGATTGACAAGGAGGAAGCGCTTGAGCTTTATCGCCTACCTTTGCCCGAACTGGGAGAACTGGCCCACCAGCGACGCATCCAAAAAAAGAAAGAGGCTTACGGAGGTCAAGGGGACCGAATCGTAACCTATATCATCGAAAGAAACATCAACTATACCAATGTCTGCAATGTCGGTTGCCGATTTTGTGCCTTTTACCGCAGGGAGAGGGATCCGGACTCCTACGTCCTGTCCTATGAGGAAATCAGCAAAAAGATTCGTGAACTGGAGGAGCTGGGGGGCGTCCAGATCCTGCTCCAGGGGGGACATCATCCCAAACTGGGGCTTGACTACTACCTGGGTCTCCTGCACCACATCCGGGTTCATCACCCCACCATCAATATTCATGGGTTTTCTCCCCCTGAATTTCAGCATTTGGCTAAGGTGTTTCGGATGAGCGTAGCGGAAGTCCTGCAACGGTTCCGCGAAGCAGGTTTGGGGTCAATCCCTGGAGGGGGGGCAGAAATTCTTGTGGACTCTGTCCGCAAAACCATTGCGCCACGCAAATGTAGCTCGGAGGAGTGGCTGGAGGTCATGCGGATAGCCCACCGCATGGGTCTTCGATCCAGTGCTACGATGATGTTTGGTCACAAGGAAGGCCTTGAAGATCGAGTGGAGCACCTAGATAAGATTCGGTCCCTTCAGGATGAGACGGGTGGGTTCACCGTGTTTATTTGCTGGACGTTCCAACCGGATCGGACCGCGATGCCGATGGAAAAAACGGGTGCAGCAGAGTACTTGCGCATGCAGGCGCTAGCCAGGATTTATCTGGATAATTTTGACAATATCCAATCGTCTTGGGTAACCCAAGGTCCGGAGATCGGGCAATTGGCACTTTTTTTTGGGGCAAACGACTTTGGAAGCGTGATGATCGAAGAAAACGTGGTCGCTAGCGCGGGGACTATTTACCGGCTCGATGCAAACGAAATCGAGCGATTGATCCGCGAAGCCGGGTATCTCCCGCGTCGCCGGAATAACTGGTACCAGCTCCTCAATTAGCGCACAAAGCTTTTCTCCTGGGTCTTTTGCGACTTTTCTTAGCCAGACCCTCAGAAGACCCGCACCACCCACGTAGCACTGTGCTATCGAGCCTGCTCCTGAGCCCGCTTTTGAGCCATGGCTTTCTGCCTGGCCTCTCGGTCTTTCCGACTCACGATCGCCGCAAAAGCCGCAGTCCCAACCAGTACAAAAGCTACAACGGTAGCAAAAACAATAGCAGTGGTTGTCTCATCCGGCATACCAACACAATAACGACTTTTGCCCCGCAAGGAAAGAGCAAAATTCCGCTTGACGGGTCTGGCTGGTAAAAGCGCTTGTTATCCTTTTTTGTCCGATCGACAAGCTTTCCCTTCGCCCCGGTCTCTCAAGAGAGGAATTCTAGAAAAGCCTTTCGGCACTCTCAAAAGCGAGAAGAGCCTCCGTCCACCTTGCCGCGTACCTTCCCAGAAGCTGGAGGATTCTAAGATTTCCCAAACAAACCCTCTCTGTGCCCCCCAGCGGGCATAGCCAAGAGGCGTTCCCTCACTTATTCTTACCAATTGTCGCCGTTCTAACGTACGATCGATCATGGGTTTTAGGGTCACCTCCAGGACCCACGGCTCCTCGATGCCGCATGGAAAAAGTGGTCAGGATCAGCCTCGCTCGCTGGAGAGACCCCATCGAGCGCCATTTCTTGACCGGGTCCCCGGTGAAGGAACTTTCGATTCGTTACGGAGAGAAGCCCGGACAACCGGAAACCCGCCCCGTCGCCGCACACAAGTCCCACCAGAACCAGGGTCCGCGCCGTACGGGGCTCAAGCGGGGGAGAAGTCCGGCGCCTTACGACAGTCTCCAAGCACAAGAAGGGCTTGATTTCTTCCCGAAGGTCGATTCAGGTCCTCCGCAGGGATGAATAGAGGGTACGACCGCGTTGGAAGAAGTAGTGCCAAGGGTGGAAGGCAAAAGCCCTCGAGGAACACAAGGCACCTCCAGTACCTTCCGCGGTGGGCGCAAGCTCTTCCTTTGGAAGGACACGTGTTGGCCAGGGTGAGGAGAAAAAATAGTCGCCGGCGATTCAAGCGGTATTCGAACAGAGTCTGGACTCTGGCTACCGAAGGACCCCAAAAGCCTTTCTGACCTAACCGTACTGGAAGCTCCGGCACGCGCTCCGGCACAAGGAACGGCGTCCCGGGACTCCCTCAAGACCCCCCAGCCTTATCATGGGCCAGACCCATGCAGCCATTCCTGCGCCTGTTGGGCCAGTGGCGGCGAGTAACGCCAAAACCGAAAAAAAATTATACTGCTTTTTTTCCGCCAAAGGGACGGTTCGGGCAGACGTCAATTGGGCTTTGGAAGATTTCCAGAAGGGTCTTCCAGGAATCTTTCCACGGGAAGCTCTTTCGGAAGCTCAGGGGAAAAGAGGCGAGCGCACGCCTCGGCCAAAGACCTACGGGCATTTTTTTCTGTGACCCGACTCTGACACAGCAACAGACGCCAGCAAATAGCCCGAGTTCCCAGAGGTCAAGCGAGCTTCTCTTTATGCTTCTCCTTCCATTTCGAAGATCCGTCGAAAAAATTCCCACTCCCTATTGAAACGGGCCACTTGTTTTTCCAGACCTGACTTTTCCCTCCACTCAAATTGCCCAGTGCGAGTGTCGTAGCAGTACAGGATGAATTCATTGTCACCAAAGGCGAAAAGCTTGGGATCCATCCCACAAGCTCGACAAGCCTCGTTGGCACAGAAAAGCTCCAGAGACCCCTCCGGGACCCGAAGCCACTCAAGAGGCGAGTCCGGGTCAACAACGTAATAAAAGGAGCTTGCTCCTACGGTCCAACCGTTAGTCAAGCGGAGAAAATCCCTGTAAAACTGGGGCAGCTCAAACCCTAATCGTGACCGGCACTCCTCAATCGCCGCGGCCAGCGCGTCCGGATAGCACGGGGGTCGGGTAATTCCCATCCGTTTTTCCTGCCTCTTTCGAATCCGCCGGATTGCCTGCTCGACTTCCCTCTCCATACCTAACCCTGCCGTACTTCGACTCAAAAGTTCGCCTCAACTTTGAAGTCACAGTAGGATAGCAAAGCGCCACAAACTTTCCACCCCCAAGCCCACCCTTTCAGTCCTTCCCGCACCAGGGATAGCTCGTCTTTCACGGGGAAGCTCCGCCTTGGTTAGAAAAGCCCACAACCCTTTTTCCCATGGATCTCCTAAAAAGGAGACTTCCTCCCCATCCGGTACCCAAAGCCCCAAGGAAGGTGAGAAGTGCACCCCAACGTTCCGAACCCAACTCCAAAGGAAAGACATTTCCCCACAATACCCCAGCCACAAAGACAACAGCGAAAGCTTGCACCATCCTCTTGCTGAGGCCTCGTCCCCGGCCCCCGGTCCGCACTCGCAGGGCTGCCAAGGACACCCCAAGATAGGCCGCCACAAACCCGTAGCCTGAAAGGAGGGCAAACCATTCAAAAAGACTCCAGCTATTACCACCCACAACAAACCCAAACGATAAACCGGAAAGGACCAAAAGCCCGCCTAGCCCCAGGGCCCGATCGGGGATCACGTGCTTGCGGTGCACGTGCGTCAGACATCTGGGAAGCCATCCATCCAATGCCATCGCATAGTACAAACGACTGGCGGCATTGAAGCAGGCAATCGATCCAGCAAATGAGCTGACCAGTGGGCCGCATAGCAAGACGGGTTGGAGTGATCCAAGTCCAAGGTGCCGAGCCAGTCCAACCAGGGGAATTGTCGAATCGGAGGGGAGAGATTTTTGCAGCGAAAATCCCAAAACCAAAGCGTAGGAAGCAAAAAGAAAAAAGGCACCTACTGAGAAAAGACTCACACCCATGGCCCACGGGATCGATTGCTGGGGACGCTTGGCTTCCACTGCCAGCGAGGCAGCGCTTTCAAAGCCCGCAAACGCAAGAACCGCAAGCATAACCCCCGACCCCAGCCGGTTGGTCTGCGTCGGTTCCCAGAACTTTTCAAGAGGCAGCGGCCCGGGTGCGGCCCGGATCACCTGGACAAGAACCAGGGCCATGCAGGCCAGGGAAAAAAGCTCGCTCGCCAGAAGACTTCGAATGGAAAATTGGACATTTCGAGAACTCATAAACCAAGCCGCAAGCAAAGCAGTAAAGGACACCACCCATTGTGCTTGCACCTGGTTCTGCCAGAAGTTTCGGCTTTCTCCTACAAAGGATTCCAAACAGAGAGGTACACCTGAGCAGAGAGAAGCTACCGCGCCCAGGTACCCGAAGGAAAGCATCCAACCGGTAGCGACGCCCGCCTTTTGCCCAAGCCCTTCCGAAACAAATCGGTATAAAGACCCAGAGTCTTTTAACCGCGATGCAAAAGGAAGGCAGCAACTCCAGAGGCAAGCAACTCCCAGAGTTGCCAAAAGAAAAGCAAGCCACGTAGCTGGCCCTACCAGCCGGTAGATCAGTGGGATGGTTAGGGCCGGAGTGACGGAAGGAGCTATAGCCCCCAGGGACTGCGCGACCGTTTCGGCAAAATCAAGGACTCCCTCCTTGAGCGAAGGTTGACCCCCTTTAGGCGTTGTGGTCAGCCTGGCTGGTTCCATCCCTCTGCTCAAACGACTCTCCCATGGAGAGATCGAAAGCACCACCCTCTTCCAGCCGCAGGAAAGCCATTTGGATAGGATTGGCATCCAGCTCGCACTTCTTCGCTACCGTTGCTACAACCCTAGACAACCATTCCTCTACCAGGCAAGATCGTCCGGCACTCCGGCCCAAGACCCCTGCCAACAACCTGCGTGCCGGGGTTTCACCGGGAAAGCCCGGGTGGAGCTTACTGCCGCGTTTTTGCGGCCCAAGGCGCCAACGGCCGTCGATTTCCTCCCGACCGGACATGCGCGCTCCTTGCGCCGCTTTCCGTCTCTTCCGAACCTTGCACCATAGAAACGACCCCACATGTTTCGTCCGATTCCTTGCGGGTAGGATGAAAGGAATACGACCGCCATTGCGAGTTGGGACAACTGTCCCTCGCACGGACGCGCGTTGGGAAAGACCCAATCCTTCCCGGCCGACGGCGCCAAAGCGGGCCCCGGTAAGAACGTAATGCCATGACGACGCACGTGGTTGACCGCGCTGATCAGAGGAGTGTAGGCCGGGTCCAACTTCGATCCCCTCGACTCCGGCAGCAAAAAGCCGACTTCACCATCGCAATCGCCTTGGCGCTAGGCGAAGGAAAAGAGCGAGCGGGCCCTGAAGCGATCCAGCGACTCAAGCTCAAGCCTTCCTTTTACCAAGACTCAACCCTTCGATCACAAGCGCCTTATCCGCCTCGGCGCAAGGCCCGGCTAACCTTTTTGTACGCATCAGTAACCATCGCTTCGGCCTCCTTTTCACTTTTACCATGGAGATTCAATCGGATACCGCGGATCTCCCCCAGAGCGTCGAAGCGGTCCATTGGGCCTAAGCCGCAATGATCCTCGGTTGATCTCGATGCCAACCGCTCGGGCAAGGCGGCGTTTCACCAGGGAAACGGGTCCGCGCCTCGACGCTTGGCAAGCACTCGCTGCCCCTCCCGCTCCCGCACGAAGCGGTAGCTCAAGCGGAAATCCCTTTCGCTTCCGGAGGAGTTTCCCCCTCTTGGTTGGCGCCCTCACCATCCGGCTGGGGCGGAGAGAACCCGAACGATCGCGTCCTAGTCGTAAGCGCAAGCGGATGCCCGTAAGAACGAAATATTGGCTCGAGCTCCCCCATCCGTCCGGCAACCGCAACCACAAAGCCGGTAGGCTCCCGTCCGGGGATACCGTGGCTTGCCAGGACTGGCTGCCGGCAGTTTTGTCCTTCGACCCGAGCAGGAAAAAACGGGCTCTTCCGCTCCGCCTGCCAATTCCTCCGTCCGTATGGCTGGCGTACCCCTTTTTCCTCCATGGAAAACTCCTTACGAGAAGAAGCGGCGCGAACCGAAAGAGACACCCACGCACACGGCAATGCCGATGGGCTAGGCGCGCGTGAAGCTTGGTCCGCTAGATGGCTAGCCCCCTTTTTCGGTCCAGAACGCTCGATCTGGGCTTCTTTTGTTTGAGCTCACGGAGCAGCTTTTCAGCTCTCCAGAGCCCGCTCCGTAGCTTCCTCCATGAGCTCGGGCCGCCGTTCGCGGATCGAACCGATCTTTCCTTTGAGCTCGGGACCCGGAGGCCATGAAACCCTTGAGCAGTCAAACCAGACGGTGCAAGGAAGGATCAATTGCTCTGGGTGAGTGAAACACGAGCCCCCGTCTAGCAAACTCTGCCCCTACCCGCCCGGAGAGTGGCTCATGGGCGTCCAGACGCGAAATCTTTTCCAGTGTCAGCGTCAAACGTCTCTCTTATGTCAAACTTGGGAGCTTAGTCATGAATGGCCTCGAGCGCCTTTTTAGCCTGGTTCTGCGCCGATTTCTTCTCGTAAGAACTGGTACACGATGAAACGCTGACCTCGTGCAGGTCGCGTACGATATGGGCCGTCGTCTCATTAAGATCCATCATCAGGATCGATCGACTCTGCGCGGCCCATCCCGCTTGCCGGTACTCGAAACCGAAACGCATCAGCCGGTCCCACTACTCGACCAGGATGATGCCCACTTTCGGGATCGTAGACCTATCCAACAATCCCTCCAGGATCGGAGAGCATCCCGAAAAGCCGACCTCCTTGACGGCCTTGAGGATCTGCAAACGGTTTGTTCGAGGCCAACTCAGACAACCGAGGCCAATGGTCTTTCTTTCATCCGCTTTTTCATGCGCGCTTGCACACCCGCGCGTAGAGAGCCACGCCGTCGGGTTGTGAAGACTCCCTATGAACCATCACCGTGCCAATTGGCAACTCTTCTGCCGGAAGAACCAAACACCCCTCCTTCTCCGTCCGCCAAGCCGTCTTCTATGTCTTCTATAAAACACCCTGCCGCCTGGCCCACACACTTACCTTCATTCTCATATGCTGCCATAAATCACCTTGTGTGTCGCTTTTTCGCTGTCAGCAACCCCCAAAGAGGAGAAAAAGAGTGCCACAGCAACAAGGTAGCAAGGCTTTCCCTTCCGCTAGCCTCATGGATGGCCTGCCATGAGGGCAAGTCTTTCAAATGTCGGGTTTCTCTCTTGGATGTCAGAATGGCCAGCTGTTCCAAACGGAAAGCAAGCAGACAAGTTAGACAAAAGGGATTTTAGGGAGCGGGATTTTTTTGGGGGCATTCAACCACCTTCCATGGGGGTTCGCTTTTCCTGCCCACGGCGGGATTCGAACCCGCACGGGCCTTTCCAGGCCCACAGGATTTTAAGTCCTGTGTGTCTACCGTTCCACCACGTGGGCTTGGGCCATTTGGAACTCAATCCCTCTCCCCAATGGAAGTGCCATTTCGGATAAGATCAATGGCAAAAAGGCTGCCGGCTCGCCCAGCGGCTTCTTTCTTTCTGAGGTTCCTTGGAGACGCCGATGGGCCCATCCCGGCAGCCTTTTTCTACTAGCCGGAACTGTTACGACAGGGAAAAATCTTGAGAGCCTAGCAAGCTTGGCCCTGCAGTTTCACTATCCCTGACGCAGTAGCTCGGCGTCCGGTCGCATTCCGCTCAATAAGCTCCTCGACCGACTCGCTGAGAACTCGTAACGACCTTGGCCCCACCTTTGCGGCACGCAGTCGTCCTTCGTCGACCCAGCGATAAATCGTCCACCGGCTGACACCTAAAAGATGAGCCGCCTCATCCGGTCTCAAAAGCTTCTTCATGATCTACTCCTTTGCGGGCGGCGCTCATTGCAAGAATAGACACCCTTTTTTGGAGCCCCTTGGCCGATTGTAGGAAGACAAGCTTTTGTGCGGGAGCCAACCTTCCTACGGAGCTCACCCCCACTATCTAAGGCAACCCTAGGGAGCCCGTCAGGATCGCGCCGCCCACCTTGCGCTTTCCGACCCAAATTCGGTGGCCCCCTGGGTCCCTCTATCGTCAAGGGCTATCCCGCGAGGCGGCGGTACGGGAGGAGGCTCCGAACGGGTGAGAAAAAGAAACGCTTTCGGAACGACCCGCTCCAAAGAGGGACGAGCCTTTTCAACAGTCGGGGTAACCGGTGCTGGAATCAATGTCTCTGCCTGTTTTTCCCAAGCCAGCTGGGACAAGCGCGTCTGGTGATGCCCTCCCTCTTGGGAAATCCGGCGACAAAGAGTACAGGGGTGTTTGCCATCAAACGTTTTGCGCAAGCCCTCGCTAAGCCCGAACTCAGTACTGTAACGGGCTAGCATGCCCATCCAGGCAATCCCCTGCAAGGCCATCCACTGGCCTCCGGAAACTGTCCAGAGCGCAACGAGCGCAAGGGCCAGTCCAGCTTTGCGCATCTCCATCGCTTCTTTTGTAAACCTACGGACACCGGAGGGATTTCCAAGCCCTTTTTTGCGGCTACCGTTGCAAGGAGGCCGGAACGAGAGGAAAAGGGTAGAGATCTCTCCATTTTCTCTCCTTGGAGTTTGAGGATCCTAGGGATTACACTTTTGTGGAAACAAACCGATGCGCATCTTAGCCTTAGACTATGGCTCAAAACGGGTCGGTCTTGCCGTAAGCGACCCAACTGGGACTCTGGCAACCCCGCTTGGCACGTTACCGGCAGAACCCTTTTCCAAGTTCTTGGAGGAACTGCGCCAAATCACGGCACGTTATGAGGTGGGAGTAATTCTTATTGGTTGGCCCAAAAACATGAATGGGACTGTAGGCCCATCCGCCCATCGGGTTCTTCTTTTTGCCTCTCGTATACAAGCCGAACTTTCCCTACGGGTCGAACTGAGGGACGAGCGGTGGACGACCCGACAAGCCCTCCGGCAACTTCAAGCCCTTTATCCGGGAAAGAGCCGATCCCAAAAGCGAAGGAAAAAAAAAGACGGCGTAAGTGCCGCCATTATTCTACAGACATTCTTAGAAGAGAGGCAGGCGCAAAACTGTGGGGAAAATCGCCTTTAGGAGGGAAGAGGGATAGTGCTCTCAATGACAAAACGTTTTACTCCAACATCACCAAAAATGATTTGGCATTTTTTCCCCATCCCATTACAAACCAAGTTCATGCGCGCGAGGAGTTTTTTGCTAGCAATCGGGATGGCTTTGGCCGTTGGATGGGCAGCAAACCAGGGCTTAGCAGGCGTTTTAAGTTCGAAAGAGCTTTTAGAGGCAACCGCTCCAACCGACTTTTTCCAAGAAGGTTCCATGGAAGCTGAGATCCACTCGGGGGTTCTTTTTGAGCTTTTCGACCACCCTGCTTTTAACGAAGCGCCGGCTATTTTCCGGTTTGGATGGATGCTCTCGACCCCACAGGGAGACGCTTTTTACAGGGGAAACTGGGAGGTGCTTCTTGACCTATATGGAAGTGGTATTTTTCATGGACCAGGAAACGTGGTCATTGGGCCCGAAGCTCTCATCCGATACAATTTCGTTCAGCCTGGCTGGTGGGTTGTGCCGTATCTGCAGATTGGAGCGGGGATCGTTTACACGGATGCCTGGGAAGACCACACCCAGCGCCTAATCGGTGGTCCGGTAGAATTTACCCCTCAAGCCAGTGGAGGGCTCCGGTTTATGGTTGACCCACAATGGTCGATTCAGTTGGAGTGCATGTACCATCATATCTCTAACGCCGGTTTGTATTCCCGAAACGTTGGCGTAAACCAAGTCGGTGCGCTTCTGGGCGTGTCGTACCTCTTCCGATAGGGGTGGCCGGAGAACACTCGCGTAAGGGGATTCTTGGGCACAAGCTCACGCTGGCCTACGTAGGAACGGCTTTTTCTGGATGGCAACGCCAAAAAGGAAGGCGAACCGTCCAAGCGGTTTTGGAAGAGGCGATCCAGCGGATCTGGGAGGCCCCCATCTTGGTAGCGGCCGCTGGAAGGACCGATGCTGGAGTCCATGCTCTGGGACAGGTTGCCTCGTTTGCGGCCCCAGGGAAGCTTTCCCCCGAAAAATTGGTTTTTGCCCTCAACTACCATCTTCCCCCAGATGTCCGCGTGATGGCCGTGGAATGGGTTGAGCCGGAGTTTCATGCGCGTTTCGACTGCCGAGCCAAAACCTACGAGTACCGAATCTGGAACGCCCCCGTGCTGGATCCGTTTGAGTGGATGCGGGCCTGGCACATCCCCCACCCACTGGAGCTCGAACCCATGCAGCAAGCAGCCTCGACTTTGGTCGGCACGCATGACTTTGGGTCGTTTGCCTCCTCAACGGGGCGACCCGTCCGCAACACTGTCCGGACCGTCTTTTCCCTTACCCTAGAGGAAAGAAGACCCTGGATCGTCATCCGTGTCCAGGCGGACGGTTTTCTTTATCACATGGCAAGGAAGATCGCGGCAGCCCTTGTCCGGATAGGGAAAGGAAAGCTTTCTCCCCTGTGCGTCCAGAAACTCTTGCGCGAGCCCCGGGGACATACCCTTTTTGGCGCCGCTCCTCCCTGGGGGCTATATTTTTGCCACGCCCTGTACCCTTCGCCGGAAGAAAGAACCCGAAGAAGAGACAATAGACCGAAGGGGTAGCCTTTCGAAAGAACGCCTCGGTAGAAGAATCTCGACATTCGGTTGGGCAAGCTCTCATGTTTTCGATCGTCCTTTACCGCCCGCAGATCCCTCCCAACACGGGAAATATTGCCCGCCTTTGTGCGGCAACGGGCACCCATCTGCATCTGGTGGGCCCACTAGGTTTTGCCCTTTCCGATCGCTACCTCAAGCGGGCGGGCTTGGATTACTGGCCCTGGGTTCATCTTTCCCTTTGGTCATCCTGGGAGGAATTACAAAAAACATTCTCCCAAGCCCGCTTTCTTTTCTTTGAAACAGAAGGGTCCCTTCCGTACTGGGATGCGCAGTTCCAGCCCGGAGACTTTCTCGTTTTTGGCTCGGAAACTTTTGGCCTTCCCACCCGTCTCCTTTCGGCAGGACCCTGCTTTTATATCCCGATTTCCCAACGAGAGGTTCGAAGCCTTAATCTTTCTAACTCCGTTGCTCTTGTTCTTTACGAAGCCCTCCGCCAGAATCGAACCCTCCTCTCGTGAGCGCTGTGAGGCCACCCTTGTCCAATCTCCTTTCGAGAACTCTCTCCTTTTGATCCGAACCAAGAGGGTTTTGTTTCCCCTTTTTCCCTTGCCGGCTCCTGCTCTACCAGCGCCCTAATGAGTAACTCAGTTCCTTTTAGTCGCGCTTCTTTTTTGTCAGAAACGCAGGTATTTATAGTTATACGTCAGTAGACTCTTTTCCCTTAAAAGCGCTACCCTCTTCCCTGCCGTATTCAACCATCCGGATTGCGCGGAAACCAAAGGAGGAAAAATAGTCATGAAAGGTCTATCCCTTATCGTCTCTAGGGCTCTTCTCCCCCTATGGATACTTTATTTTTCTCCAAGGATCTTCGCCATAAACCCGCCTTCCCCAGAGACTGCGATCGTTGCAGCCGACGAGGCTGATCCTTCATCGAAGGAAGTGCAAGAACCCGAGTCGAAGCAAACAGCGGAAGAAAAAAAGGCAAGAGACCTACGAAAACCTTTCCTCCTTCTCCCGTGGGAGAACGCCGACTATGATCTTAATTCCCCGGACATTTGGTCAGACGCACGCCCCGATAGTCACGCACCTTTTGGGGTCATGGGGGATCACGTGCACCGGCACGGAGAGGTGATGTTAGGTTATCACTTCATGTACACGTTGATGGGCCAGTATTTCCATGGTGAGGAACAAGTGCCTCTTAATCCTACTCTTATCAATAACATCTTAAAAGCAATCACCGGTAATCCCCAAACCCATGGGCATGTTTTTTCCGACCACATGAATATGGACATGCACATGTTTGAGCTTATGTACGCTCCTACGGATAATCTCACCCTCATGGCTATGGTTCCTTATATGGACATGGATCATTTCATGCTTCACAGCCACGAGGGGATGCTCATGACTCATACCCACCACGCCGAGGGAGTGGGGGACGTATCCTTTACGGCCATTTGGAAGATGCTGGATTGGGATCGGCAGCGAGTCCAATTGAATTTGGGTTTCAGCGTACCGACCGGTTCTATCACGGAAACCTTTCCAGAGCCAATCCACGAACATGAGGTTCCCTTGCGAATGTTTCTGATGCAGCTAGGGTCTGGGACTGTCGATTTTCTTCCGGGACTAACCTATCTTGGCCAGCGAGGGAATCTTTCGTGGGGGATGCAGCATCTAGGGGTGATTCACACCGGGACCAACGATGAAGGGTATACGTTTGGGGACCGCTACTTGGGCACTGGATGGGTTGCCTATCAGGTGGTCCCCAACTGGGTAAGCGCTTCCGTGCGCGTACAGGGGCTCGCGTGGGACCGTGTGGAAGGGCAGGACCGGCTCAATGCCCTCTTTTTTAACGTGCACCCTACTTTCAAAGATCCAGACTTTCAGCCCGAATTCCAAGGGGGCGAACGGGTTGATGTATCGGTGGGACTCAACCTCTTGATCCCTGAGGGAATTCTTAAGGAAAACCGGTTCGCCGCGGAAGCCGGTCTTCCTATTTATCAAAGACTCAATGGAGTCCAGCTGGGAACCAATTGGTGGGTAACAGGTGGCTGGCAAATTAAGTTCTAAAGAGGGAGTCAGAACGCTCTGGGCCGACTCGGGCAACACCGGCCCTTGTGCTCGAAGCAGGAACAACCGTTTTGAGTCGCTCAAACCACTCAGAGCTAGAAAAGAGCAAGCATACTGGGCGGACATCAAAGAAGGAGTTCCAGGCTTTGCCCAGGCTTTGATGGAGCGTTACAAGGATTTTTGAACCGGTAACCTTATTCCATGACGAGTACACCTGGGATTGCTACGCAAGCTTGCTGCGTATAGCGGAAGACGACATGGAAGAACACGAGGCTTCCGCAAGCCTGCAAGAGGGAATGCGGAGAAGATTTTTGCAGATATCTTCTTTTCTTTCAAGGCGGGTTGGGGCCCGTTCCCTCCCTCTCTTTAGACACGCAGGCGGTGAGGGAAAACGGAACAGAGGTGAACCATCTTTTCCTTTTGGGGTGGGGTGTTTTCCCAAAGGCCAGGGAGAAGAAAAAGTTTGATAAGCCAGTGCCCGGTTCTTTGGCCTAGGGCATTTTCGGTTCACCGGAACACTCCCACGCGCTTGATCGTTCCGTCAGCATGAGTTTTTGGGGGTTCTCCCGGGGTTCTCGGAATGCATCTCTTCTTTCAGCTGGCCCGATTGGAAAGCAAAAGTTGCCAAATACCCGAAGGGATTTCTCTCCTTGCACCAGCCGCTTCTCGTCTTCAGTGTAAACGCAAGGCTCTCTTTTCTGGCCATGGGAGAGCTTTTTGGGGCAAGTTTGGGAAGCGACCATTTTTATGGACCGGAAGGCTAAACGCAGTGAAGAAGTAACGGGGACGATCCGGCTGGGGATTGATTTTGGAACGACCCGGATCGTCACTGCCTGGGCTGACCGGGGCAACTACCCCATTGTTTCCCTGGAGGGAGAAGAAGGAAGCCAAGCCTTCCCCTATTTCCCGTCGCTTGTGGCCATCCGCGGGAAAGAGCGACTCTTTGGCCACCAGGCTTGGCGAGCTCAGGCGTCACCAGAGTGGAAACTTCTGCGATCGCTGAAACGTCTATTGGCCCATGCCTCTCCGGATACCGAAATAGACCTTGGGTCCGAGAGAGTTCCGCTTTTTTCGGTTCTGGTCGAAATGGCCCAGGAACTTCGGCGCCGCCTGTGTCTCAGTCTCGGCCCAGAAATCGAACACGAAACGCTTCAAATCATGCTCGGGGTTCCGGCCCATGCGGGTACAAACCAGCGGTTTTTTACGGCCGAAGCTTTCCGGCTAGCGGGTTTTGATGTCTTAGGCCTCGTGAACGAACCTACGGCAGCCAGCTTGGAGTTTGCCCAATGGCGTAAAACTCGCAAGCAAAGCCCCGCAAAAATCCTTGTTTACGATTTGGGTGGGGGAACGTTTGATGCCTCGTTGGTCGAGGCAGGAGGGGAGGAACACAAGATTCTTGCTTCAGAAGGAATTGCCGAGCTAGGAGGAGATGATTTTGACCGGATCCTAGCGGAGCTTTCCCTAGAAGAAGCCAAACCCGGACCGATTGGCTGGGAGGAACTGGATGTTCAGGAAAGATTTCTTTTGCTAGAAGAGTGTCGCCAGAAAAAGGAAGCTCTCACACCCTATAGTCGAAAGATTGTTGTGGACCTTGGAAACGTACGAGGGGGTTGGCCACTGGTTTCCGTGAGTGTGGAAGAGTATTACCGCCGTTGCTCTCCCCTGATTGAAAAAACGCTGGAGCTGGCCGACCGGCTCCTCGAGGAATCGTTGGTGGAAGGGGTTCTAGAAGCCCTCTACGTCACGGGAGGAGGCAGTGAGCTGCCGCTTGTTCAACGGAAACTACGGGAAGCTTTTGGTCGAAAGGTGCGTCGCAGTGCCTATGCCCGAACCGCTACAGCTGTCGGGCTTGCGATTGCTGCTGAAACGATGAGCGAATATCGCCTACGAGAACGTTTCCATCGTTACTTTGGTGTATGGCGCGAAGGGGAAGAAGGAAAGGTGATTACTTTTGACACGCTTTTCCCCAAAGGGCTAGAGCTTCCCCTGCCTGGGGACCCTCCGGTGCGGCTGGTTCGGCGTTACCGGGCAGTTCATAACGTGGGCCGGTTTCGATTCTTGGAATGCAACCAGCTGGGTCCTGACCAGCTCCCGGTGGGAGACGTGCTTCTATGGGACGAGCTCACATTTCCCTTCGATCCAGCGTTCGCCAATGAAAAGGACCTGGCTAACGTCCCGGTACGACGGCTGGAGGGATGTTCCTGGGAAATCGAAGAACGTTACGCGTGTGATTCGACCGGGACGGTCGAGGTCACGATTTCCAATGTAACCACAGGACATCGGAAGAGGTATCTTCTGGGGAGATGGGCAAGGGACTAACGAGGTTACGGATCCCGGCACTAGAAGGTTTCTCGATCAAGCCCCTGGGGATGAAGCGCTGGTACGAGCAAGCACGTTGGTGCCCATCGGGCAAAGGGATACCCGTCGGACTCATGGGTTGGCCGAGGAATCGCAACAGAAGGGTGAGAGAAGAAAGAAGGGACCCCGAGCCCATTCCTTCGATCCATCCGCCAAGCGATTGGCGCTTGCGGAGACCAAACCAAAAGGCAAGGCATCCTTTGTGTGGCTCATGGGCTGGCTTTCGCCCTTTTCCCTAGCTCGATCTTCCCTGCCCTTCTACGGCTGGGTAGGTTTAGCGGTCGTCGCCGGGGCAGAAATTTTGCTTTGGACCAAAACGGAGCCCATCTACACCTTCTTTACGCCTACGGTCTGGACCGGGTACATCCTCTGGGCCGATTCCGTCGTTCGATCGCGCAAGAGGGCCTCTTTGCTCTCCACCCGGCGCGCGGAAGCCATCTTTATGGCGGTGTGGTCCATCGTGGTGTGGCTCGTTTTTGAAGCCTACAACCTGAGACTCAAAAACTGGTATTACGTGGGTCTACCCCTTCACCGGTTTTGGGAAATCACGGGCTACCTCTGGGCCTTTGCGACCATTCTTCCAGCAATCTTAGAAACCGAAGAACTCTTAGAGGTTTGCAAGCTATGTGTCGATGTTCCCGTACGGCCGGTCCGGGTGACTCGGGTTCAGAGACGATCCTACTTCGCTACCGGCGGGGCACTCCTTCTTCTACCCCTAGTCGTCCCAGAGAGATTGGCTCGCTATCTTTTTGGATTGGTATGGATCGGGTTTATCTTTCTCTGCGAACCCATTCTTTACGAGCTTAAAGCACCAGGGATTCTTTCGGACTGGGAACAGGGGCAAGCCGCCCGGCACTGCCGGCTTTTGCTTGCTGGAGCCCTTTGCGGGTTTCTGTGGGAGTTTTGGAATTTCTGGGCAGGGGCCAAGTGGCACTATACTCTTCCTCCCCCCTTCGACCGAGGACCAAGGATTTTTGAAATGCCCTGGCTTGGCTTTTTGGGTTTCCTGCCCTTTGGGGTAGAATGCTTTTGTCTCTACCAATTCGGTTGGACTCTTTGGTCACGCTTGCAGAAATCCTTGCTTTTTCCTTCCGAAAAAGGGAGGTTGGCTACATTGCCTCCCAAAAACGGAGCCCCAAAGGAGCCCAGGCATTAGAATTGCTACAATCTTGTTGCAGAAAGGTGTTCCTGTGAGCATCATGCCTGCTATGCCTCCTCGTTGGAAAAGCTCCCTGCTTGTTCCACCGGATGGTCTCCCGGAACCTAAGGACTCCTGTGGGGTCGGGTTTGTGGCGAACATCTCCGGCGAAAAATCCTCCCGAATCCTGCAGGTTGCTCTGTCGTGTGTTTGCGCGCTTTCCCACCGGGGAGCCATGGATGCAGATGCCAAAACAGGGGATGGAGCGGGAGTGTTAACCCAGATTCCCCACGACCTATTCCGCAAGGAAGTCGAAGCTTTGGGGTATCGCCTCTACCAAGACGAGGATCTTGGGGTGGGCTTTTGCTTCCTGCCCCCTCATGACGCCTACGTGCAGGCACACTGCCGGAAACTGATTGCTCAAGCGATTGAGAGGCGAGGTCTTTTCCTCTTTGGCTGGCGCAAAGTTCCTGTCCGGCGCCACGTCTTGGGAGACAAGGCTTTAGCCACTTGTCCCGAAATGGAGCAGGTGCTCATCGGCCGTCCCGAGGATGGGGTCGACACGGACGAATACGAGCGAAGGCTTTACTTGTGTCGGCGCGAGATTGAACAGCGAGCCCAAGAGGAAGGCTTAACGGAGCTCTACCTCCCTTCCTTTTCCAGCCGGACCCTTGTGTACAAGGGGCTCATGGTTTCCCCGCAACTCGATAAGTTTTATTGCGACTTGCGAGACCCGGCCTATAAGACGGCCTTGGCCATCTATCACCAGCGTTACTCCACCAACACGTTTCCTTCTTGGGCACTGGCCCAACCCTTCCGCATGGTGGCTCATAACGGCGAGATTAATACGATCTTAGGGAACCGGCTCTGGACGATGGCACGAGAAAGTCAACTGGAAGCAACCCGCTGGGGAGATGAGAGCCGGTGGCTACGGCCGATCCTTCAAGGAGGGGGGAGTGACTCGGCCCATGTGGATAACGTGGTCGAGCTATTAACCCTGTCAGGTCGAGAACTACCTCATGCGGTTCTTATGATGGTGCCTCCAGCCTGGCAGGCGGAAGTGGATCTGAGTGGAGAGGAACGCGGTTTTTACGAGTACCACGAAGCGATCATGGAAGCTTGGGACGGACCTGCGGCGCTTGTCTGGAGCGACGGGCGCTTCGTAGGGGCTTGCTTGGATCGGAATGGTCTTCGGCCTGCCCGGTTTAAGATTACAGTGGATGGGATGGTCCTTTTGGGGTCCGAGGTAGGGATTGGGGGAGTAGATCCAGAGGAGGTCATCGAATCGGGTCGCTTGGGACCTGGAGAGATCCTCGCCATTGACTGCCACACGGGTCGACTCTGGAGGAGTCGGGAACTCAAAGAGCGTTATGCCAGACGTCGTCCCTATGCCAGTTGGGTCCAAAGCCAGCAACGGAAACTCAAAAGCCAAGCAAGTCTCGGGGAAGAAGGGATCACAACCGGGGATCTGGTAACGGAACAGCTTGCCTTTGGGTACAACGAGGAAGAGCTTAAACTCATCCTTAAGCCCATGGCCGAAAAGGGAGAAGAACCGGTGGGTTCCATGGGCGATGACGCTCCCCTGGCCGTTCTCTCTTCCCAACCGCGGCTTCTCTACTGGTACTTCCGGCAACTCTTTGCCCAGGTTACCAATCCTCCGATTGATCCTATCCGGGAAAAGCTTGTCATGTCGCTTTCCATGCGGTGTGGCTGCCGGGCCAATTGGCTCGAAGAGGGTCCGGAGCACGCCCGGCTTTTGTACTTAGCGGGGCCGCTTTTGACCAACGCGGAACTGGCAGAAATCAAACAATGGGATGAGCCGGGTTTCCGGAGCCAAGTTCTTTCGTGCCTCTTTCCGGTGTCCGAAGGCCCGAAAGGGCTCCGCCATCGTCTCGAAGCTCTTCGGAAAGAAGCGGAGAAGGCCGTACGGGCGGGGACGACGTTTCTTATCCTAAGCGACCGGGGAGTGACAGCGGACGAAGCCCCTATTCCCATGCTTTTGGCCGTAGGAGCCATCCATCATCATCTGATCCGAGCAGGGCTTCGCATGGAAGCAAGCCTTCTTTGCGAAACAGGCGAATGCTGGGATGTTCACCATTTTGCTTGCCTGATCGGTTTCGGAGCCTCCGCGGTCAACCCTTACTTGGCGCTGGCGACCCTTGTGGATCTTTACCAAAAGGGGCAGCTTTCGGTCTCGAACCGGGAAAGCCTCCTTAGAAACTACCGGAACGCACTGGAGAAGGGACTCTTAAAGATTCTGTCGAAAATGGGCATTTCAACCCTTGAGAGTTATCACGGCGCCCAGATTTTTGAAGCGGTCGCAATTCACCCGGAGGTTGTTGAGGAGTGTTTTCGTGGGGTTGCCAGCCAGATCGGGGGGTTACACTACGAAGACATCGCCGTGGAAACGCTGCGACGCCACAAGAACGCTTTTGGGGAAACGAAAAAACTTCCCGACCCCGGCGTCTATCGCTACCGAAGAGAAGGGGAGCGCCATGCGATTACCCCGCCGGTTCTCCAAGCGCTCCACACCTTTCTGGGATTTAAAGGAGAAGACAAGGCTGGGCGGTGGGAGGATTACCTGCGCTATTCGCAGGCCATTAGCGAAAGTAGGCCGCTTTCGCTGCGTCACTGTCTTGCGATCCGGCCTGGCAAACCCATTCCCCTGGAAGAGGTCGAACCGGTCGAGGAAATCCGGAAGCGTTTTACAACAGCCGGGATGTCCCTGGGCGCTCTTTCGCCAGAGGCCCATGAAACGCTGGCCATCGCCATGAATCGTATCGGGGCCAAATCCAATTCCGGAGAAGGGGGAGAGGCCAGGGCACGCTTTTTCCCCCTAGAAAATGGCGATTCGAAAAATAGCGCGATCAAGCAGGTAGCCTCGGGGCGCTTCGGTGTCACCGCAGAGTACCTAGCCAGCGCCGAGGAAATCGAAATTAAGATGGCGCAGGGTTCCAAGCCCGGAGAGGGAGGACAACTACCCGGTCACAAAGTCAATGCCCTTATCGCCCGGCTACGTCATAGTACGCCCGGAGTTGCGCTTATTTCCCCCCCTCCCCATCACGACATTTATTCCATCGAAGATCTGGCCCAGCTAATCTATGACCTTAAACAGGTAAACCCGCGTGCTAGGGTCTGCGTCAAACTTGTTTCCGAAGCGGGGGTGGGAACCATTGCTGCAGGCGTGGCCAAAGCCCACGCAGACGTGATTTTGATCAGCGGGCATGATGGGGGAACAGGTGCTTCTCCGCTCTCGTCCATCAAATACGCGGGGACTCCATGGGAACTGGGGCTTGCAGAAACACAGTATGTTCTTCTGGCCAATGGGCTTCGTGAGAGAGTCACCCTGCGTGTCGACGGGGGCATCCGGACGGGGTGGGACATTGTCCTAGCGGCCATTCTAGGCGCAGAAGAGTTTAACTTTGGGACGATGGCCCTTATTGCTCTTGGTTGCGTCTACGTGCGGCAGTGTCATCTCAACACCTGCCCGACCGGGATTGCAACCCAGGATGAAAAGCTGCGTGCCAAATTCCGAGGCAAACCCGAAGGTGTTATCCGCTACGTGACGGCGGTCGCCGAGGAAGTGAGGCAGATCTTGGCCTCCATGGGTGTTCGGACGCTAAACGAAATCATTGGCCGGACGGAATGGCTGGAACAACAAATGATTCCAGGGCACCCCAAGGCAAACACCCTGGAGCTTAAGCGACTTTTGGTGACGGCCCCCGTGGATGAAACGGTACCGAGATACCACACCTGGGAAAGGAATAATCGAAAGGAAGATCGCCCGCTGGATGACGTGATTCTTCAAGATGCGAAAACAGCTCTCCAAACGCAACGGCCCATCCGCCTGGAATATCGGGTGCAGAATACCCAGCGAAGTATTGGGACCAAACTTTCCGGTGAAATTGCGTTCCGGTATGGAGACCAGGGACTGCCGGAAGGGACCATCCAGCTTTACCTGGTCGGAAGTGCTGGTCAAAGCCTAGGGGCTTTCCTTGTTCAGGGTGTTGAGATTGTGCTTGAAGGGGAGGCCAACGATTATGTGGGCAAGGGAATGAGCGGGGGCCGAATCGTTCTACGTCCCTGGAACAATAGTCCCTTCGTGCCTGAGGAAAATTGGATTTGTGGGAACACGGTCCTCTACGGAGCAACCGGTGGGTCGTTTTTTGCTCGAGGGCGCGCTGGAGAGCGATTTGCTGTACGCAATAGTGGTGCGATCGCGGTAATCGAAGGGATTGGAGATCATGGATGCGAATACATGACAGGGGGAACCGTTGTGGTTTTGGGACGGACCGGTAAGAATTTCGCTGCAGGCATGACGGGGGGAATCGCCTACGTGTTGGACGAAGAGGAGACGTTTCCGGCTCGTTGCAATCGCGATACGGTTGGACTGGAACGGATTGCGGGGGAGGAAGAAGGCAAGCGCCTGGCTGGTCTTGTCTACCAGCACCTGGAATACACGGAAAGTGCAACGGCCCGGAGAATTCTCAAGGAGTGGGACCGCTATCTTCCCCTTTTCTGGAAGGTGGTTCCCCATCCTCCAGCTGCAGTCGGGCAACCCCAAGTCGAGGTGGCCAAGGCTCGTCCCTAGACTCCCCTGACTTTAGACCGATTCGCAGTCCTGGGGATCTTTTTCCCGATAGCCACGCTCCTGCCGCTCGCAATTAATCTGGTGTTTCCGGCGATAGACCTCAAAAAGCTCCTCCGAAGTCATCCCCAGAACCTGAGCCGCCGACACAAGAAAATGTAGTAGATCGACCAGCTCTACCTGAGCATTCTGTGCGTTAAACGTCTGGTAACGAGCCCACCACTTCCAGGGAACGCAATCGGTGAGCTCAGCGACTTCCTGGCTCATCGCGCGTGCGTAGTTCAGTAACCACTCGATTTTGCCACTCTCATCGAGTTTCTCTGTGTCCACCCCAATCCGGAGATTTAATTCCCTCTGCAGCCGGAAAATTTCATCCAGTTTGTCCGCCATGGTTCCAAGACGGGTTTCCGTCATGTTTGCCTCTCCCTTACCCTTCCCCCAGGAGAGAGAAGCCCCGCGCAAGGATCGCCGGAAGTGCTCTCCTCCACAAACCTTTTCTTTTCCTGAGGCGTCAATGCTCGACACCACCCCTGGTTGGAAAAAAGGGAGTACCGCCTCTGTGCCGTCTTTTCGTATAGCCAATTCCACACCCATTGGGGAGAGCTCCGGATGCACCTAGCTACTATTCTCCAACCCGGAAACTCTTCCAAAACCCGCGCAACGGCCTGGGCTCGAACCAAGGGAGGACGATCGGGACGAGTAAGATCCACTACAACGAGTGAGTCCATTTCTTTGAGCCAAGGATAGTCCCGCGCAAGCTTTTCAAAGCAACGCCCCTGGAGGGTTGCAAATCGCACAATGCCGCTTCGATCCCTTTGGAGAACCCACTGGACCCACCGGTGACACAATCCACAGGTACCGTCATAGAAAACCAGAAGTCTTGGCATCTTTTCTCTCATCGCGAGCCATCCCCTAGAAACCTACAAGGACTGAGGCTTTGAGGAAACCTCCTTCCCTCTGCGGCTCTCCACTCCCAACCGTTTGACCCTTTTCGGGGAAACCCGGATTTTCCCGACCGTAGAAGGGCTCTCTTTGAGAGAGGAGACTCCATTTTTTCGGTAAGTGTTCTCAGGCCAGTGGCTAGTGCAAGGTTTCCTTTTTGTTCGAGCCCCCTGGGAACGACAAAAGGAAAGCAAGAGCAACAAGAGGTTTTAACCAGTTTCTCGCCAGGGGATACAGGCCAAGGCCGTAGCTTTCGATCCCCAGAAGAAGACAACCCAAACCCGTACAACAACCCTTTATCCTTTGGCCTTCTAGCGCTTCGTGGATCGCCCAAAAGGCCATGGGAACCGCTAGAATCACGTAACTATTCTCCTCGGTCCGCGGGTTCCATAACATGAGGTAGGTCGCCAAACTTCCTAGAATCCAGACGGGCCGAACTTGGGAACCTACATGCTTGTGGTGCCAAGTAATCAGGGCTAGGACAAAAGCCCCCATCACCATCGCAATCCGCATACCCAAAGATGGGCTTGGGAGTATCCCCAGTCGCCATAAAAGACTTCCCAGGTTAGCAAACTCTTCGGCACCTGGATGGGCAGCGGTCACCAAAACTTCCCCCACCCGAGCATATTCCCTGGCCACATACCCTGGGTCGGGATGCAGGAAAGGCAGCAGGAAAAAGACCGGAGCAAGCTTGAGCGCAGGAAGTCGTACGGAGGGGTAAAGAACAAAGGCAACGACGAGAGGGACCACTCCCAGAGGCTTGCAGGCGAGTCCCAGGTAAAACCAAAGGAGTGCCCGGAACGGATGCCCTTCTTCACAGTCGAGCCAGCCGTGCGTCCACAAACCCGCAAGCCACAGGTTGGTTTGACCGTTGCGAGCACTCGCTAGGGAGGCAGGGATGACGAGCAAAGAAAGAAATACCATACTTTTTGAATACTCAAGCCCGCGGATTCGGAGGGAAAGTCTGTGAAGGGCTCCAGCAAGAAGGCTAAGGCCTACCGCGCGCCAGAGGATTTCATCCCAGATCCACGGGCCCCAGAAAAACGGCGTGAAAAGCCAGACAGCCTGGGGAAGGTAAAGAAACCCATGGGGGCCATGAGGATAGACCTCTTGACTGGCCCACCAGTGGGCCATTGCCCGGGCGTAGGTCGGGGTGACCGTGTGTTCCGTGGGGTTGGTAGCAACCAAAAGAGCGATGAGGAGAGTGTAAGAAATCCACAACCCCGCCGGTAGGGAAGGAAAAAAACGTGCAGGGGCAAGCGTGCGCGCTAGCCGAAGCGCTTTTGGCAAAATTCCCAGCATGTAACAAACCATCCTTCCCGTTTGAGTTTCCCAAGATACTCTGCCAGGCGCGAGACCAAGGCGTGACCCGAGGGAGACCGCACATAGACGGGAAGCATTCGGAAGCGCTCCAGAGGGGCAAATTCCCAGGGATGGAAGACAAGCAAAAGATATCCATCCTTACGCAGGGTGTACCGGGACAGCTCCCAATGGAACCAGAAGGGAGCGTTTTTAAATGCGAGCCAAAAAAACGGGTACCGTAGCCCAGGTGACACGGAAACCGGCAACTCGGGAAGACCACCATATCGAAAAGGCACCCGCGGAAATCGAAGGTAATTGTAGCGCCCGGGCAAAAGGATGGGATGGATGGAAGAATCGTAGCGATACCCGGCCGCTCGAAGAGCCTCCGGGCAAACCGGTTGGAACCGGGCACTTCGATACCCATAGACCGGCTCTCCGGCTAATTGTTCCAGATCCTGCCGTGAACGAGCCAAATCTTCCTGGACAAAGTGACGGTGGCAATACCCGTGGGAAGCAATTTCATGACCTAACCCTACCAGGCTTCGTCCCAGGCCCGGCTGCGAAGCCAAAAATCGAACCGTTGCAAAAAAGGTCACGGGGATCTCCAGTTGCCGAAAAACCTCTAGCAGAGCCTCCAAGCCCTGGCGGGACACGGCAAATTCCTCTTCCAGAGCGTGTCCGCCGAATTCCGAAAGGATTTCAAACTCCTCAAGATCAATACTGACAAGGATGTTTCGTCCGGTAACAGCCATTGCGATGGTTCCAGGCAATGCTTGCCAGCTCGCCCAACATGCGGAGGGAATCGCGAAAAACGCGGACGCGAGTGGAGTTGTACGAATGGGTTGGCAGAGTTGTTACGGGAAGCTCTCTGACACGGAACCCCAGGCACTGAGCGATCCAAAGGAGTTCGACATCCGCAGCAAACCCGTCCACGCGGCTTCGGGCAAAAACGGCCCTGGCAACCTCTTTCCGCATCGCTTTAAGCCCGGCCTGGGTATCTCGATAAGGAAGCCCCAACGTCACCCGGACCAAGGAATTAAATCCCCATCCAAGGATTTGCCGGATCCATGGGGCGTTCCTCGCCCCTTGAAACGGGCTGCCCCGAGAACCAATCACCAAATCGTAGCGGAGGAGCTCCTCGCGAAACCGCAGCAAAAGATCCAGCGGATACGCTAGATCCCCGTCGGTAAAGCAAAAATCAAGCTCGGGACGACTTGCGAATCCTTTTCGTATAGCATAACCCTTGCCCCGATGCTCTTCCAAAACAATCACTCGAATAAGCCCTTCCCCGTAAGCCTTTGCTAGAGCAAGCAATCGCTCTCCCGTGCCGTCGCAAGAACCGTCGTCTACAAAAGAAAATTCAAAACCGCAGTGATCATGGGCCCAGGCAAGCACGGTAAAAAAGCATTCTTCGACACGGGCCTTTTCATTGTAGATGGGAAGCACTACATGGAGCTCTTGCATTCCCTGTTCCCAAAATGGATCCAAGTTGATTACCATAGGCCAAAAACGGCTCGCAAAGGGAAGCAAAATGCGTCGATGACCAAAGGCCCTGGGCTTCTGTCAGGTTGAACAAAGACGGCGAATCACCGCAATAGCCACACCCTGAACCGCTAGCTCTTCGGCAGGTCGGAGCGCAGGATAGCTAGGGTTTTCGGAGGCTAACCAGTAACCGGCACCCCTCCGAACCAAACGCTTAAGCGTGCATTCCCCGTCAATGAGGGCCGCCACAATATCCCCCTCGTTTACCGGGCGCCGCTCAAAGATCACAATGTCACCATCCTGGATCCCAGCCCCCACCATGCTCTGGCCCCGGACCACAACGGCAAAGGCTCGCGTGGGGTCAGAGATGCCCAATGCGTGGGGATCTATCCCCAAAGTCTGCGGGGGATTCTCTGCGGAATTCCAGTCTGGCCATCCGGCAGGGATGCACTCGTAGAGCGGGATTTCCTCTCTGTTTTTCGACGCCAGCAGTTTGGTAGGAAAAATCCCACGAGCTTTGGGACGCCGCGTAATTGCACCGGCTCGTTCAAGCTTTTCCAGTACATAAGAGACCGCCCTCGGACTACGGTAGCCAAGATACCCTTGGATTTCTCGGATCGTGGGGGGACGCTGGTGAAGCGCCAAATATTCGTTGAGGAACGCGAGCACCTTCCCGGAGGGATCTGGCCTCTTGGCCCCCCTGTGAGAAGCAATTTCCTGGCTTCGATCCGTCACTGTCTTTCCCCCAGGAAACCAACAAAACCTTCTGCTGTCTCCGCTCTAGCTCGCCAGAGCTCGCAAAGGGTTGTGACTTCCGCCCTCTGGCCTGCACTTCCCCGAAACTTGGTCCCCTTTGAAAGGAAGCACACACGCATTTACTCAAAAACTCCCCTCTTCCGTTCTTCCATGGCAGGACAGCCAGGAAAGATCACGTGTTCGATTACTTTATCGGACTAGGATCCCATGCCCGCGCAAAAACGCTTTGATCTCCCCAACGGTATAAACCCCGCGGTGAAAAATTCCCGCTGCCAACGCCGCGTCTGCTCGTCCCACCTGAAACACGTCAAGAAAATCTTGCGGCTTGCCCGCCCCACCGCTAGCAACGACCGGCACCGGTACCGAGTCGGAAACCAGCCGCACGATTTCCAGGCTATAGCCCGAGCTCATTCCATCCGAATCGATGCTGTTAAGAACAATTTCCCCTGCTCCAAGCTCGACTGCCTCCTTGGCCCACGCCAACGCTTCCCAACACGTTTCCCTCCTTCCGCCGTGGCTATACACTTGCCAATGCCCATCGGCCGTCCTTCGAACGTCCATGGATACAACAATACACTGGGAACCGAACACGCTGGCTGCCTCGCGAATCAAACCTGGCGACTGGAGAGCCATCGTGTTCATGCTGACCTTGTCGGCCCCCGCCAGAAGGAGATCTCGAATGTCAGCAAGACTTCTCACCCCACCCCCGGCTGTCAGAGGAACGAAACATACATCGGCCGTTCTGGCCAGAATATCAAAGAAGGGACGGCGTCCTTCGGAACTAGCCGTGATATCGTAAAAGACGATTTCGTCCACGCCCTGCTGATCATAACGACGCGCAAGCTCGACCGGATCCCCGAGAAATTCTAGCTCACCCGCTTCTGCCTTTCCAAACTGCTTCCCTCGGGTGACCTGACCGGCATGAACATCCAAACAAGCAATGATCCTTTTAGCTAGCATGAGAAGTCTTTCTAACGGTCTAACCCATGCTATCATTCCCCTCCCAGATTCGCTAGAAAAACCCTCTCCCTATCGCTCTAGGCTTCCCATCCTTTCTCTTTGGTCAGCCAGCCAAATGCACAGGTCGTACGCGCCCTCGCCGGTCCTGTAAGGTCAAATTCTTTCGTCCTTGGAAAAAAGCAATGCCGGCCATAAGCATTTGCCTTGGTCTTTTCCCAGGCCCCGAACTACCCCGGGTAAGATCATGGGCTCTTTGGTCCTTTCTGTCCCGGAGTTCAAAAGAACTCACCCACTTCCGCTTGACACGACTGTTTCCCCCATTCGATCCACCTTCGCAGCCTTGCTCCCTGCCATCAGCCTAAACCACCCCCTGGGTAGACTCGGTAGGTGAAAATTGCGCCCCCCAAGTGCCGGTGGTAGAGCAAATGGGGCTAAGCCACCTTCCAATGCCCACTTTCACAGAAAGGCTGGGTATCGGGTCCTTTGGGTTCGTTGGCCCAAAAGACCAACCCTACTGTCTCATATACTTCCCCGGGACCACAAGGTCTTCTTCCCGAAGGATCCACGGCACGCGCCCGTCGAACGTATCGACTAAGCCATCAAAAAGCCATTCTTTGCGATGTTGCCTTTGAGTCGCTTGCCGGAAAATGGTACCAATCGAGCTAAAACCCGACGTGGTTCTTCGACGGGCTATAGCCGAGGGGAAAGTCCGGAACCCACGTGGCGCCTCTCTCCAACGAAGAGCCGGTCGGTTTGCGTCCCTGGCTCTGCGTTTTGCGTGGCTCCCTAGCCATCCTTCCAGCAATGGGGTAGACCGAGCAGGTTGGGAACGGAAAAAAAAAGATGCACCCTTAGCCGTCCTCCAGCGCTCCGTCGACAACCAAAAACCTCTATCCGGAGCGGCCGTCGGCCCTCCTTGGGTCCTTTTCCCACAAGCTCAAGGTCGCCGGGACAAGCGGCCCAGCCTAGCGATAGCCCGATCCCCGTCCCTGCTCAACGAGACAGCTTGGGTTACCCGTTGTGGACGATGCAGGCTCCTCCCACGCGCGCCAACGCTTGGGGTCCCGTGGCGACACCCCCAGGGCAAATCTGGGCCGCGCCACCTGGCAGTGACCCAACGACGACCACCCGGCCACGCTCTTGTACTAGACAAGCTGGTTCGCACCGAATGCCCGCACTCCAATAAACACGAGCAAGACCGAGATAGCCCGCATAGAGACTGGCAAAAAAGAGCGGCTCTGGCCGATGGCACACCCTTGGGCGTAACCCAATGGAAAGAGCTTGGGCAAAGTCGAATCCTCCGATCTGGGTTCTTTTTTACCAAAGAAAGGGCGACATTGGTTTTCTTGTTCCCCAAGAGTGATCGAGAGACCATGGTCCCTACCGAGATGCGGGATCTTCTGGCAACCGTCGAAATACGGATTAGCTCCCATGGATCTTCCGAGATAAGACCGAAGCCGCGGGGGATTCACGTGGTGCTTTGAGCACAAGCGCGTATGTGTCCCAAGATTCCCCCGCGACTTTGGGCATTCTCACAAGCCTCCCGGGCACCGAAAAAGGGGCCGCGCAAGCCTCTGGCTTAAGCCATGGGGAGGTTCTGGGTCCTCGGCCTACCCGTGCTTGTGCGTTTTCTAGCCGGCCCGAGATGGCGGCTAGCACCTTTAACAGACAGCGGAAACGGTCTGGCCTTCGGGGCAACCACTTGCGGCGATGGCGTCCCCCGACGGGTGAAGCGTGGTCTTCGCCTGCAGGCTTACCTAGCTCGCCGCAAGGAAACGGAAAGGGCGCGTTTTTGGCAAACGTGTGTCAATGCAATCGCTTTTCGTTGACACCGAGCAAAGAGAGGCTCGCCGAGACAAAAAGTACAGGTGCGCCCGATCGGATGTACGAGATGAATGGGGAGGGTCATCGAGAGATACCCTGGCACAGGGGATCACAACAACGACCGTTGCTTGGAGCACTTGCAGGGCCTTGGGATTTCGCAGGGAAAAGGGAACCTGAGCAAAGAAAGATTGCTTTGGTTATCTTTTTCATCCAAGAGTTTTGCAACTGCCTGATTTTCTTTCCGGCCGCTAGCTAGTAGACGTTTCTTCTGCGAGCGGATTTTTTAAGAATGAAAGTTCTTTGGGTCGAACGGTTGACCGACGAGGCAACCTGGTGGCGTCATGTGCAGCAACGCAGAGCTCGGTCTGGAATTTGGAAAGTCATTCATGCCCTGGCCTCCCTTCGCCTGGCTCTCGCTCTGCTGGTAGTCCTGGCCGTGGCCTGCGCAGTGGCCACCCTCGTAGAAGATCGCATGGACGGAGCCGTGGCCAGGGCCCTAATCTACCGGTCCCCATGGTTCCGGGGATGGCTCATCCTTTTATGCGTCAACCTCTTTTGCGTGACCCTAACGCGGTGGCCCTGGCGAGCCCGCCATATCGGTTTTGTCCTTACTCACTATGGGATCATTCTTCTCCTAGCGGGAGCTTGGATCGGCTCCGAGATGGGTTTTGAGGGGTTTGTTACCCTCCGGAAAAACGGGGCAGGGGTAGATCGCGTATGGCTTAAGGAAAGAGTCCTCCGGATTGCTGCCCCTTCGGGAACGCTTTATGAAACGGCGTTTCCTGTGGACGTATGGCGCCCATCGCACGCTCGCCCTAAGGTTGTGCCCCTCCCAGAGGGGAGGGAAAAACTCACGCTGGATGACTACCTTGAAGCAGCCATCCTTCAGCCAAGACTTTTGCCCAGTAACGATCCCAAGGGAGCGCCGGGGATGGAGCTTCGACTGCAAAGCCAGATGGCAGGCCAGCTTTCCCTCCTTCTTTACCAAGGGGACCCGAAGTTCCAATCCCAGTCTTTGGGTGGGATCGCCGAGATCGTTTGGGGAAATCCGGAGGAAGAAGTAGGAAAAAAGGTGCTTCACGAATCCTGGATGGTGTTTGCCTCGGAAGCTCCCGTGACCTACCCACACGATAGGTTTTATAGTGGTTGCCGCGTTCGCCTAAAAATCGAAGCCAATGGAGACAACCCAGAGGTCGAGGTGGAAAGTGCCACTGGCGTTCGGAGCTCCTGGCCGGTTTCCTTGCTTAGGGAAAAACCACAGCTTTTCCCCGCCGGTCGTGTTTTAGTCGAGCTCCTGGGCTATTGGCCTAGATTCGCCATGGAAAAAGGAAGGCCGCAAAACCTTGCCGGTGGGCCACTCCATCCCGCTGCCCTGGTCCGCTTAAGCTGGCTCCAGCAAGGCCAAGAAAGACCCCTGCGTCCCACCCTTTACCTGTGGCCAACAACGAATGCTTCTGTTCAGTATGAGGTGATCCGTTCCTCAGGCGAACGATGCAGGGGGGAAATTCAGCCTGGTGCCACCTGTCCGTTAGGGTGGGCGGACTGGAGCCTTACCCTGGTCAGGCTCTATCCCCACGCCGTTGTAGAAGAAAGCGTCGAACGAGCGCCAGCACCAACCCGGTTGGGACAAACTTTCGAAGCCATTCATGCGAGGGTTTTTGCCAAAACCGGTCCTGCAACGTGGGAAGGATGGCTTTTGCCAGGCCAGCCGGTGCAGGTGGCTTCTTCCCCTGGCCATAACTACACAATCCAGTGGCAATTTCGGCACCGCGAACTTCCCTTTCGTGTCCGGCTTCTGGACTTTGAAGTTCCGAGGGAAGAAGGAGGAGAGATTCCTTCGGATTTTGTCAGTACACTTCAATTTGAGGACCCTCAAGGGCACCAGGTCGTAGGTAAGGCCAAAATGAACCATCCCGCTACCTTCCCCGGCGGATGGTGGCGCTCGGTTTTGGGACGGAACTACAAATTCTCCCAGTCGGGCTGGAACCCTCAAGACTTAAACGAAAGCGTTTTGCAGGTACTCTTTGATCCCGGATGGCCGCTAAAATGGCTAGGCTCCCTTGGGATTTGCCTTGGAATTGCACTCATGTTCTATTGGAAGCCGAGGGGCCGGCGAGAAGGTCACAACACGGCTGATCCCAAAGGGAATCAGCTCCCGGTTGGGGTGGCGAAAGCCTCAAACTGTGGAGGAAAAACTTGACACTTCCAGGTCACTAATTCGGTACATCCCATGGAAAAGATCGTGCAACCTGGGGCCTTGGCGGAAGTGGAGCAATTGGAAAGGGAGATCCTTTCATCCATTGCCCAGGCTTCTACCCCGGAGGAGCTCGAGGGAGTCCGAATCCGGTACCTGGCTCGAAAGGGCTCTCTTAGTCAGTTATTGGACCGCATTGGGCAATTCCCCAAAGAGATTCGCCCGGAAATCGGTCGGAAGGCCAATGCGTTAAAAGAACGCGCCTGGGCAGCCTTTGAAGATCGGAAAAAGGAGCTTAAAGCAAGGGCGCAGGCCACGCTTCTTGACCCTACGCTTCCGGGACGTCCTGTCGTCTCTGGGTCTCTCCATCCGATCCTGGAACTGCGAGCCCGTATAGTCCAGATCTTCCGGACGCTTGGTTTTGCTCTTGCCGACGGGCCTGAAGTAGAAACCGAGTACTACAATTTTGACGCTCTTAATACTCCTCCCGATCATCCAGCTCGAACGGAACAGGACACGTTTTACCTTGCAGACCAGGAACTTGCCCTTGAGTGGGACCAAGGGCAACCCAAGAAAGGAAGACTTCTTTTGCGTCCTCAGACTTCTCCCGTGCAGGTTCGTGTGATGCAGAGCCACAAACCTCCCATCCGTGTGATTGCACCGGGACGTTGCTATCGGAGGGATGAAATCGATGCAACCCATCACATCGCTTTCTTTCAAGTGGAGGGGCTTGTAGTGGATGAGGGAATTAGTGTGTGTGAACTTAAGGGTACTCTTGAGGTCTTTTTCCGGGAGCTCTTGGGAAAGGATTTAGAGTTTCGGTTTCGGCCGCATTACTTTCCGTTTACCGAGCCGAGTTTTGAAGTCGATGCCCGAAGGCCCGGCCGAATGTTTCACGGGAAGGAATGGCTCGAATTGTGCGGTTGTGGAATGGTGCACCCGAAGGTGTTACAGGGTGTTGGCCTGGATCCGGAGCGTTACCAAGGTTTTGCCTTTGGCTTTGGAATCGACCGATTCGCTATGATCCTTTGCGAGGTCCCTGATTTGAGATTTTTTACGGAAAACGACGTAAGGCTTTTGCAACGACTCTCTCCGGTTGTTTAAAGGAGAGGGGTCTTCCTTGAAAGCGCCACCGGTTTGTCGACTATGGACTACAAAGGAACGATTCTTCTCCCCCAAACCGCCTTTCCAATGAAGGCGGATCTTCCCAAACGGGAACCCCAGATCCTTCGCAAATGGAAGGAAATCGGCTTATATGAGCGAATCTTAGAGGCACGACGCGGATGCCCGCGCTTTGTTCTTCACGATGGTCCCCCATTTGCCAACGGTCATGCCCATATGGGACATGCATTAAACAAGACGCTGAAAGACTTTGTCATTCGATCCAAAACCATGGAGGGGTATCTGTGTCCCTACATTCCCGGTTGGGACTGCCACGGGCTACCGATCGAATACAAAGTGATTCAAGAAGTATTTCCGGAGCAGGCGCAAACTTCCCCTATCCAGATCCGGGAACGGTGCAAGGCCTATGCGCGGAAATACATCGAAATCCAGCGGGAGGAATTTGAACGCCTCGGAGTCCTCGGGGCCTGGACAAACCCCTATTTCACGATGGATCCTGCATACGAAGCGGCTATCCTCAGGCTGTTCGGGGTTCTTGTAGAAAAGGGGCTTGTGTACCGAGCATTGCGACCCGTGTACTGGAGTACGGGGTGTCGAACCGCACTGGCAGAGGCAGAAATCGAGTACCGACCTCGTACGGATCCTGCGGTTTTTGTCTCTTTTCCCTTGACCGAAGCTTCGACTCGAACAAAGGGACTTCCCCCAGAGACCCACCTTCTCATATGGACCACCACCCCCTGGACCTTGCCAGCCAACGTTGCCATCGCCGCAAGCCCGCGGCTCCAGTACGGGCTCTACCGGAAAGGCCACAAGTGGGTCATCGTGGCCACCAGCCGCGTTGCATGGGTCCCGGGTCTAGAAGGAGTCCCTCCGGAACGCTGGCTTGAGCCTCAAGATCTCGTTTCATTGGAATACCATCATCCTTTCCTGGATCGGAAAGGGAGGGTGTATACAGCCGATTTTGTCACGGCAGAAAGCGGAACCGGACTGGTTCACATTGCTCCCGGCCATGGTTTTGAGGACTACCTCCTTGGCAAGGAAGCCGGGTTGCCCCTTCTTTGCCCCGTGGATGATGAGGGACGATTTACTTCGGACTGCGGAGTCCCAGGACTCCAGGGGTTATATGTATTTGAGGCCAATCCGCACATCGAGTCCCTTTTACAGGAGCGCGGGGCCCTTTGGGCAAGCTCCCCTTATGTGCACGACTATCCTCACTGCTGGCGTTCGGGGACGCCGATTGTTTTTCGTGCCGTACCCCAATGGTTTATCGCAGTAGAAAAGTTTCGCCAAGAAGCCCTGGAGGCAATTGAAACTGTCCAGTGGATTCCCAGTTGGGGCAAGGATCGGATCCGATCCAGCGTCCAAAGCCGGCAAGACTGGTGTATTTCCCGTCAACGAGTTTGGGGGGTCCCCATTCCGGTGTTTTATCAACCCGACGGCACCCCTGTCCTTGAGGCCTCTCTTATCTATAAAGTGGCCGAACTTGTGGCAAAGGAGGGAACTAACTTCTGGTTTGAATGGGACGAACCAACTCTTCGCCAGGTCCTGGGCCTTCCTCCGGACTGGCGCAAGGGTGCAGACACACTGGACGTTTGGATCGACTCTGGGGCGAGTCACGCGGCCGTTCTTGTACGGAGGGGAGAGTTCCCTGCTGACCTCTATCTTGAGGGGACCGACCAACACCGAGGGTGGTTTCAATCTTCCCTCTTGTTATCCGTAGCTACCCGGGGAGAGCCTCCCTATCGGATGGTCCTTACCAACGGGTTTGTCGTGGATCTGGATGGCCGGAAACTCTCCAAATCTCTGGGAGCAAGACCCATGATGGATTACATCGCCGAATATGGAGCGGATGTTCTCCGTTTGTGGGTCGCCAGCGAGGATTACCGCGGAGATGTACCCTTTTCGAAAGAAATTTTTACTCGGGTGGCGGAAAGTTATCGGAATCTCCGGAATACATTACGAATCGTTTTGGGGAATCTTAGCGATTTTGATCCTTTTTCGGATGCGTGTCCCACGGAGCAATTGTGCGCATTGGACCGGTTCATGCGTTTTCGTTTGAACGAGCTTGTGCGTACGACGCGAGAAGCCTATCGGCGGTTTGAATTTCATCGTGTGTTTCAAGCCATCAATCGCTACTGTGCCGTGGATCTTTCTTCCTTCTATATTGATGTGCTCAAGGACCGGCTCTATTGCGATGGGAGACGCTGGCCGACCCGCCGGTCTGCCCAAACCGTGCTTTATCAAACGGCTGACGCCTTAATTCGGCTGCTCGCACCCCTGGTTCCTTTTACGGCCGAGGAAAGCTGGGAAGCCCTTGGGCGTCCCCTCTCCGTTCACCTGGAACCTTTTCCCGAACCTACCCCAAGGTACGAGCTCGATTCGCAAGAGATCCAACGGTGGAATCAGATCCTCCAACTTAGAAGCGACGTAAACCGGGAACTGGAAAAGGCTCGGAAAGCGAAAGAGATTGGCAAAAGCCTGGAAGCATGGGTGTGGATCCAAACACCCCATTTTTCAAAGGAGGACGAAAAACTTCTTGCAGAAGTGTGTATCGTTTCCCGCGTCGAGATCGTGCGCGGCGCACCTCAGCAAATTACGGTTCAAAAAGCCCCTGCCCCCCGCTGCCCTCGCTGTTGGAGGCACGACCCAGAGTTTGGGACCACCCATCCAGAACTTTGCCCTCGCTGCGCCCGAGTCATTGGCGAGCTTTTCCCCGGGTCATAATGGAGCGGGGAAAAGCTCGCCGATCTCTCTCCCCTATGCTTCTTTGACCTCGCGGACTTCAATCTCCTTGGGTTTTGCCGCTTCGGCCTTGGGGATGCGGATGCACAAAAGACCCTCCTTCATTTCAGCCGTTACTTTGGCCTCGTCCGCATCCTCGGGCAGCACGAAGCTTCGGGAGAAGTGTCCCATCGCTCTTTCCTCCCTGTGAACTTTCAGGCCTTTACGGCTTTCTTCCCCAAGCGGCTTGCGGTTGCCCTCCACGACAAGGGTACGGTTTTCCACCGTAACCCGGACGTCCTCCCGTCGCAAACCTGGAAGGTCTACGACGATGAGATACCCCTCGTCATCCTCCGTGATGTCTACGGGAGGTACCCAGTGAGGACGAGCGAAGCGGGTTGCCGGTGGCTCCAGCTGTGCCGCAAACCGTTCCACCATGTTGAACATTCGGCGAGATAGATCGTCCAATTCCCGAAAGGGATCCCACACAACCGATCTTCGATGATTCATCGCCATTCACCTCCTTTCGCATTCCAAGCCAGGGCAACCATCCGGGAAACTCCCACAACGCCCACCCAACGGACCCGGGGATGCTCCCGGAAAGCTTCCCCGACTTCTTCCTACCTTCCTCTTTGCAAGGAGGATGCCTAGCTGTAAGTTCCTTATTTCCAAGGTCCTGCATGTATTCTGCGCGCCCAGGACTGTGTCATTCTGACTCACTAGCGCGACGAACTGTCTTGCGATCGGTTCTCGAAACGCGTACCAGTGACAACGTGAAGCGGAGGATCCGGATCGTCCCCTGTGTTCTTGCTGGCTTGCTTCTCTTTGAAGGATGTCAAAAGACCCCGTCGCGCTTGGGCTCATCGGGGGAACCGAATCGCGCCACCCCGGTCCGTTCTTCGGAGGCAGCGGGAAAGAAATCCACCGCTCCCATTGGACCGAGCCAGCTGGTCGAGGCGGCCTCCCAAGGGGACCTTCCCCTATTGGAGCAGGCAGTGCGAGCTGGCATTTCTCTGGATCAGCCGGATCCGCACGGGGTCGTAGCGCTGGTGGCGGCCGTCTCCCAGCGTAGGGCGGACATCGTACGATTTCTCTTGGGAGCTGGAGCCAATCCTCGTATCCCGCTTTCCGGCGGAGGCTCTCTGGTTCACCTCGCCGTCGCCCGGGGAGATCCCGAGATTGCTCGCATCCTCCTGCAGGCCGGGGCTCCCTTGGAGAGCCTAGATGGAGAGGGACGAACGCCTCTGGCTCTAGCCGTAGAGCTGGACGATCCCGCAATGGTGCGCGAGCTTGTTCAGGCAGGTGCCAATCCGAACCAAGAGGAGCCAAAATACGGGCAACCCCTCGTCATGAGCGCCATCCTAGAAGAGAAAGATGCCGTTTTGGAGGCACTTCTGGAAAACGGGGCCGATCCCAATGTTTCCCTCGCAAACCATACCTTGGGGCTCGAACAATGGCTTAAAAGCTTTCCGGATCCCAAAGAACACGTGAGCTGGTACCTGCACCACGAACGGTCGATCACCGCTCTGATGCTTGCCACCCTGGTTGGACGTGAATCGTCCGCCGAAATTCTTTTACGTTTTGGCGCCGACCCCGATCGCGTAACTCGACCCCACGGCATGACTGCACTGGATTTTGCCGCCGAGGCGCATCGAAATACACTCCTCCAAATTCTTTTAGGGAAAAGTCCCCGACCGGAAGACCAAAGATATTGGATCTGGGTGTCTTTGGGCTCCCAGCGGGCTCGGCTCTACGATAGCGAAAACCTCCTTCTTGAAGCTCCCATTTCTACCGGGCGAAGAGGGTACGAAACCCCTAAAGGAGAGTATGTGGTAACACAAAAATACAAGAGCTGGGTCTCCACGCTCTACCGCGCGCCGATGCCGCATTTTCTACGGCTTAACTGCGGACCCATGGGGCTCCACGGAGGGCCCCTCCCGGGATACCCCGCCTCCCATGGCTGCATCCGATTACCCTACGATAAGGCCCAGGCATTCTACCGAATCGCACAACGGGGTACGCTTGTCTACGTAACCGATTAACCCCGTGGACCGCCGGGGACGGGAGAACCACTTCCCTCTTTCGAAAGCTTGTAATCGGTTGGAACTTCAAAAAGTTCCGAACCCATCTCTTGAGTTTCGAGCCGAACCACCTGGGCCGTAAAAACTCCTGCCACAGAAGTTTCCATAGGGAAGCCATCGATCTGGGCAAGAGCTTCCGATAAGCCCCCTCGTGATCCCCCCGGATGCCAGGCTCGCAGTACGTTTTGGAACTCAAAAAAATCTCCCTTGAGTTTCTTCCAGGGCTCGACATCCTTGGTTGCGTACACGCTAACAAGCTCAACTGTCCCTTTACGCACAACGTAGCCTTGGCAAGGATAGCCGGCAATCTGCCTCGGCTCTCCCAGGGAACTTACCGATAGCTGGCCTCCCTCGCCCGCCAGTGCCTCGTACCGCTCCCACCTCTCTTGCACCACCTTACGGGAGGATTCCGGTAAACGCTCTAGCTCCTTTTTCATCTTGGCACGAAGCCGCTCAAATGAAAGCCGGGTATTGCCCGCCATAGCGTCCATCTGGGCAAAGGAAAGTTCCGTATAGGTCTTTTCCGAAGGATGGAGCTCATAGAGTGTCCGGCGGTCCCCACGCAGAATGATAATAGACCCTTGCCGTTCTATCCGAATCTTTTTTGGGACAAAAAAGTGTTTCGTTACCGCACCCGGCTCACCCGCCCTTCCGGCTTGCTCTTGCGTGGTCCGGGTCTCCCAATAAAGACCCGTTTCGCCAAAGCTCGCTAGCACCCAGTGACTCCCTACGATCAGGCTCGCCAGAAGCGCTCCC
Source organism: Candidatus Methylacidithermus pantelleriae (assembly GCF_905250085.1). Classification (GTDB taxonomy): domain Bacteria; phylum Verrucomicrobiota; class Verrucomicrobiia; order Methylacidiphilales; family Methylacidiphilaceae; genus Methylacidithermus; species Methylacidithermus pantelleriae. The sequence goes on along the minus strand of NZ_CAJNOB010000034.1, from coordinate 47,597 downwards.
CAGACCCGGGTTGGAAAGAAGAAACTCAAAATGCAAAACCCGATTTTTTCCCCTTTTAGCCCCTTTACCTCAAACGAGCAAGCCAAAAGCCAGAAGAAAGAAGAAAAGACGTCCCTTACTTGCTCAAAAACCGCCTGGCCCTTCCGGCACGCCTGCTGGGATGTCTCTGGACCGTAGGGGGATTGGGTGTGTTGGGCTCCCCTCGTCCCACAAGACGGATGGATAGACCCGTTTCAACCCTCCTTGCTTACCGAAAACAAACGGTTTCCGAATCCGTTTCCATTGGAACCCCTCCGGCCGGCACGATGGACGAGTTCTTTTTGCTGGCCGGCGGAGGATCCTAGCAAAGTTCCTCAGCTTGCAACCGTTGGAAAGGAGACGGACGCTCTTGACCACTGGTTCCCCCTTCGCAATCGGGATCGGTACGCATTACCCCAAGCAAATCCGGTCAACATCAACAAGACCACCAACGGCCTCGCCACATTTTTTATGCTTTCCTTTGAAGGACGGAAACTCGGTTCTAGCTTGTTGTGAGAAGGGCGAAAATCAGGAACTTTTTCCTCGACTTTCTCCTCATTGGCTTGGGGAAATGCTGCATTTGTGGTTTTTGAGCGTCCGTAGCTCAACAGGCAGAGCAGGGGACTCATAATCCCTTGGTTGCGGGTTCGAGTCCCGCCGGACGCAATTGTCCTTCCTTTGCCCAGTGGGTTTGGATCCTACATCCAAACGAGCTGGGGAGCGGAGCCTTACTTTCCGTGCTTGCGTAACACCTGCCCATCTTCTTTGAACCCGAGCGCCAGCCAAAGAAAGAGCGCTTGCCTGCAACCTTCGTGTCAACAGGTTGCTTAAGCTCTCTGGATGGACGCTTGGGAGATGAACCCTGCCGGACTAACCTGCACGCTACCTACACCCCACGCTAGTTACGGCAACGACCGAAAGCACGCTAACCAACCTTTTGAGTTGCGTGGCGCAAGGTGAAAAGACCCGAGATCCAGTCGGCTCACTCCCACAAGGGGAACCTATGGACGCGCTTTTCGCGGCCGGGCAACGGACTTCTTTGGATACTCCTAGTCCTGGCGATTGGTTTAGCTTTTGCCCAAGCGAGCTTCCCACGGGATTGGTTGCGCCTGATCGATTGGCCAACACTTGAAGCATTGGCTGGCCTCCTCGTGGTGACCAAAGGAATCGAGCGTAGCGGGTTTTTGCAGGAAATCGCCCGGAAGCTCCTTGCTCACTTTTCTTCCCACTGCTCCCTGGCGCTAGCCCTAGTTCTCCTCTCGGCCATCCTCGCAGCTCTACTGACAAACGATGTCAGCCTCTTTCTCCTCGTACCCCTGACGGTAAGCTTGGCAAAAGTAGGCCAGCTTCGGACAAAACAACTCGTCGCTCTGGAGGCCCTTGCGGTCAATACGGGCTCAGCGCTAACCCCGATTGGCAATCCCCAGAACCTCTTTCTTTGGCAGTCGAGTGGCCTGGATTTCGCTGGGTTTATCGGGCTGACGGCGGTGCCGGTGACCCTCACAGGAGGGCTCCTTTTCGGTATCACCTTGGTTCCTCTTTCCTGCTCAACCGGTGCCATTGCACGAAGAACCGCCCCAGCTTACTGAGCCTGACCACCGGCTCCTAGCGCTTTCAGTTGCCCTATTTGCTGGTGTCGTTGGCGCCCTGGAAATTCACCGAGAACTTCCCGCCCTGGCCATCGTCGTCGCGATTTTCCTCATAGCAAGGCCTCGATTGCTGGCCGAAGTCGACTGGGCCCTATTGGCGACGATCGGGCTTATGTTCGTTGTCCTACGGCAGGTAGTCGCTCTGTCGTGGCTTGGACGCCTGCTTGCCAATCTACCGATCGGACATGGTCTAGGAGCGTTCCTAGCCGCCGTCATCATCTCACAGGTAATGAGCAACGTGCCGGCTGCGATCCTCTTGCAGAATCACGTGCACGATCTTCGTGCACTGGTAGCCGGGGTTAATGTCGGGGGATACGGATGGATGACCGGATCGCTTGCTAACCTCATCGCTTTACGGCTGGCCCAAGACAAAGGAGTGGTGGGGGATTTTCACCGGTTGTCGATACCATTCCTCCTGGGAGCAACACTTCTGGTAGGGGCTTGGTTGGTCTTCCGCTCCACCGGTTAGCCTTTCTAGGCCTTACGAGAACTGTTTGTTGCCTTTTGCGTAACTCGCGTGACGAAAAGATCAAAAGGATTGTGTTTCCAGGGGCGTTTCCGCGGAAAAGCAAAAGCTACCCTTGTTTTGTTTGCTTCGGCATTAGAAAAGAAAAATGGGCAAAAAAGCGAGTGGGAACTGACGTCTGACCACCTGTCTACGACTTCGTATCCATAAAGGCTCATGGGAAGCGAGCTAGCCAACCCCCGGAGGCAGTGGCACGACGCAAACCACCTCCTGCTAGAAGGCTTCCAAAAAGTTTTCCTCGTTTTTGCCTCGCAAGCCCGGACATCAAGTGGGGTTGACCGGTCATGCGCACCAAGCTCTTTATTCGCACACGAAGACGACCTCCTCCTGTGCCACCGCAGGCTAGTCTCCTCGGGGTAGGAAAACCCAACCCGGTTGGATCAAAAGCTCGATCGCCGGATCGAAGGAGTTGGAGCAAGGTGGCGATGGCCCTTTGGTTTGAGTCCTCTACGGGTGGGCTAATCCCAGAAGAACTTCTTTTGGGCTCGCCGGGACTTGAACCCGGACCCCGTGCGGGACTGGATCCTAAGTCCAGCGCGTCTGCCATTCCGCCACGAGCCCGTATGGTGGATTGTGGCACGCTTGCTTGGCTCCGCAAGTCTCACCCAAAACGGGTCGTCGCAAATCCGCTCTTTTCGCCCGAAAGATATGCGGTCATCTGGCCCCATCATCCACCACGATGAGCACAATCTACTCGCGTGGCCTTATGACGCGCATAAAGACCAGGCTCAACCTTGTGCCCTTTTTTGCGAGGACCGCCACTTCTGGCCCCCGGAAAATGAAGCTCGGGGCCGGGTGCTGGTTTTGGCTGTGGCTGGAGTCCTTGGAGATCACTCCTTGCGAGGGTGGCCTTTACCCCACGGACGGTCGTCCTCACATCGAGGTGTTCCTCGATTTTGTGCCTCCATGGGTTTTCCTCCATACGCACCATTGACATCCGCCGGTTTTTGCGATTGTCTCCCATCCTCCGCCAGAAGTTTGCCTGGCTCCGTAGGCTCCGGCCCGGATTTGGAGGAGAGACTTCCTTCGAAACCCAGGAGCAGGAGCGCCCCTTGGCCGTCCTCAAGCAATCCATCCAAAACCCAAAGGGCATGGGCGGATGCCGTCGCCCTCCGTAGACCCCACAAACCTGATACGTTGGCGCGAAGAGCGCACAGACGATACCGCTGACCCTCTTTAAGAGGGAGCGAGCTTCTTTGGGCAATCTGCCTGGTGGCTGTCCAGTTTCGGTTCTTCCGCTAAGAGGGGACCGGCTGTACGAGTCGGCGCCGCAGACTCCGAAGACCCAGAGCCCTGGTCCCACTGGGAAGGATGGCTAGTGGTTACCCGTTACGGGAGGTATAGGCCTTCCTCTGCCACCGCCTTCTTGCGGGTCAAGCACCCCGCAATGTATGGAACGTGAGATTCACGTGCTGGTGGGCCCATATTGATGCCCACGCAAGCTCGCTCCGGGACAATCGTCCCAAAAGCGCGGAGCAGCCATCAACAATCCCCGGGCTTAAACCCGGTGGGAAAACCTCAAGCGTCGGGCTTTTTTCCTAATGGTGGGGAAGAGAAGTGTCTCTTAACAAGAGAAGAGCCCGACTCGCTTAAGAAAAAGGGACTTGGTCTCGGGGAGCCCTAGCGAGAGAATGTGATAGCGGGCCCGAGCATGGGGAGAACCAATCTTTTTTTGCGAAAACTTTCCAGAAGGAAACGATCGCAAGGATATGCTTTCGGCAAAGGAAGCTTCCTTTTGTATGGTCGCTTTTTTAGAAAAAACCAGCCTAACGAAAGTAGGGCCGTACGAGTGTTGGATCAAATATGGTGCAGTAGGGGAAGAGAGTCTTTCATGGGAAAAATTTTTGCCATCGCTCTCTTAGGAACGGGAGTTTTGGGTAGTGCTGTGGCTCGCCGGCTTGCTGAACGAGGTTGGCGGGTCACCGTGTACAACCGGACCCGGGAAAAAGCGTTAGCCCTTCTCCCGTATGGGGTGACCCTAAGCGACCATGTCACAGAAGCCATCGCGGTGGCCGATATCATCCTTCTGACGCTAGCTGACTATCCGGCTACACGTCATGTCCTGGAGGAAGCCGCGCAAAAGCTTTCCTTTCATTCCAAAGTGATCGTGCAAATGGGAACCATCTCTTCCGAGCAAAGCCGGGACCTCCAGGATCTGGTCCAGAAGCACGGGGGCCTGTATGCAGAAGCGCCCGTGCTGGGCAGCGCGCCGGAGGCCCTGGCGGGGAGACTCCTCGTCTTTGGCGGCGCCGAATCTACGCTCTGGCAAAAGCTTTTGCCTCTTTTTCAGGACCTTGCGGAAAAGCCTATGTGGGTAGGCCCGGTAGGCAAAGCCGCTATTGTGAAACTTGCCTTTAACCAGCTGATCGCGACCCTAACGCTTGCCTTTGCTACCAGTCTTACCCTCATAGAACGGGAGGGAATAGCCACGGAATGTTTTATGGAACTTTTGCGGCAAAGCTCCCTTTATGCGCCAACCTTCGACAAAAAGTTGCCTCGGATGCTGCATCACCATTATGAAGAGCCCAACTTTTCTTATCGGCACCTTGTAAAAGATTTCCGTCTCTTTCACGAAGAGCTCAAGCGACACCCGTTGCAATCCGAGTGGGTGAGCTGTCTGGAACCATTCTTCCGAAGATGGGAAAATTCTTCCTTGGCCAATCTTGACTACTCGGTTCTCTACAAGCTTATTGGCAGCAAGGAGTACACCCCCGGATCAAACGTGTAAGTGAAGCCATCCGCTGGGATTTCTCCTTAACAAAGGCCCAAATGCCTCGAACTTCCCAGGCCTGCCGCCGCTCTCCTGCCCTAGGCACGGGGATTGCGCTGCAAATCATCCAGCCAGGTCCCTCGGTGGCCGAATCCCAGATCCTCACCGTCGACATCGGAGGGAGCCACGTGAAATTATGGAAATTCAACCAGAGAAAGCCGGTCAAAATTCCCTCAGGACCCCAATTTACACCCCAGGACCTGGCTCACGAACTCCCTAAGTGGCTCTCCGGGTGGAACTACTCGGTGGCGTCGGTGGGTTTCCCAAGCCCTGTCAAGGAAGGCCAACCCGTCAAGGATCCGAAAAACTTGGGTCCAGGTTGGAAAAAACTTGATTTTGGCAAGCTCTTGGGCTGCCCGACTCGAGTGGTGAATGACGCGCTTCTCCAGGCTCTGGGTTGCTACCGAGGGGGTCGGATGCTCTTCCTTGGACTGGGGACGGGGCTGGGATCTGCCCTCATTTTGGATCGCATTCTTTTACCCTTGGAGCTTTCGGAGCTGCCATACAAAAAGAAAGGCAAAACACTGGAAGATTATCTGGGCAATGCGGGAAGGTTACGACTTGGGATTAAACGCTGGTCCAAGCATCTTTGGGAGGTGATTGCGCGGCTACAAGCTGCATTTCTTGTGGATTACGTGGTTCTGGGAGGCGGCAACGCCAAGCGGCTCGTCTCTACCCCCCCAGGGGTCATCCGAGAAACAAACCGGGCCGCGCTCCAAGGAGGAATCCGGCTCTGGAAAGAGTCGTGGGTTCTTGCGTAGTGGGTCAAAAGAAAGCCGCTCGAAGCCTTGCCATGCGTTTTTCTCTCAAACATCGCCCACGCTCTTACTCTCTCCGTATCCCCTGGCTACCCCCCACCCAAGGTTTCCCTCCTGTCGCGCTTTCAGGGTTGCAGGGAAAGGTAAAAACGACTCTTTCACTAAAAAACTTAGGGGGTAACGGAAAGCGTTCTTTTCGCGCGAATCTTAGGGTACCCAACAAGCTCGGTCTCCACCGCGTAGACACCCACCCTGAGAGAGTTGGCAAGGTCCTTCTGTTTAAGACAAAAGCAATACCTAAGGGTGTCTCCCGGGTCGAGAAGAGTAACTCCTTCTTCTTTGGGCAAATCACGATCCACTGGCGACACAAAAACCGGCTGCCCCGAAGGATCCCGAATCCAAACCCCCAAGCGTTGAGTCGTCGGAAATCGTAGCGTGTAGAACTTCCGATCGCGATTGTGGACGTACAAGCAAATTTTCAACGCGTCATTTTCAGGTGCCATCTGGCGCAGTGCAGCCAAGGAAACGCTTTTGGGCTCGACCTCGACCCGTGCCTCCACTTTCTCATCGTCGACCCTTTCGGCCTTTTCCAGCCGAGAGGGATCCGTAGCAAACAACCGTAGCTTGCCCAATCCTGTTCCGCTAGGAGAATGGGGCGGGTTGGGATCACGCGAGGGCAAAACGTCAAACGCCAAAAGCGCCGGGGCAGCGATTCCCAACCAAGCAATCGCGAGCCACTGCTTCGGACGCACAAACCGAACATAGCCGCTCCGATTCTTCTCTGTCGAGAAAGGATGCACCCCCTTAGCAAGTCCGGAGCTAGTCAAGCCACCCGGTCGGGGGGACTCGTGATGATTTCGCCTTGTCAACCCCCCCGAGACACAGCTTTATTCTTTCCCCGTGGGGGGTGTCGCACATGACCGGCAGCTGCCCAATAAGCTTTCCCTCGGCCGGCTCCTCCTTTCGGCTGCGTTTGTAGCCGACCTCAGTTCCTCGTGGCCCTTCAAGGCAACGGCCGCTCTCGGGATCTTTGTGGTTGGCAGTCTCACCGACTGGCTGGACGGATGGATCGCACGAACGCGCCAATGGGAGTCCGACCTTGGCAAGCTTCTGGATCCTTTGGCCGATAAAATCCTCATTACGGCGGCCTTCATCGCGCTCCTCGAACTCGGGTACGCACCCATGTGGGTTGTCGTCGCCATCGTGAGTCGAGAATTTTTAATCACAGGTCTGCGTACGCTTGCAGCAACGCGAGGGTTTGTGCTCGGAGCAGAAAAAGCAGGAAAACACAAAACACTTTCACAGATCCTTTTTGTTTTGGCTTGCTTGACCGACCAATCCTTGCAGGAACTGGGTGCGCAAGAGAGTTTTCTTAGCCGCTGGTTGCAACTTGTGCAACCCCCCTTGCTGTGGATCGTCCTTTGCATTACGGTAGCCTCAGGTTTGATTTACCTGGTTAAAAACCGAGGGCTTTTTCTTGCAAGCGACCCCGTTCCGCCAATCCCTGCCAGCTCCGTGAAAAGGGAAGCGGTCAATTGTCCGGCTTTCAAAGAGTGGGAAGCTGTTGTCAAAGCGCTAGGCAGTGGTCACCAATCGCTTCTTTTACGAAAGGGAGGACTAGGAGAGCTGCGAAGAGGTTTCCAAGTCCAACACCAACGCTTTTGGCTTTTACCCACCCGTTTCCATCAAGCACAGGATAAGCTCAAACCGCCATTTGCTTCCTGGGTGAGCCGGGATGAAAAACCGACGGAAATTCTGCTGGAATATGTAGCGGAAGTCAAAGAGGCGACCTTCCTTACGGACTGGGATCACGTAGAAGCGTTAGACCCTTTTCACATTTGGGCGACTGAGACCGTGCGGGAAAAGTTTTTCTGCGGACCGGTTCCGGGAGTGCATTGCCTTTTCGTTCGAGTTTTTCGTGCGGACCCGCCGGTCCGCATTCCCTGGCACGCCAGCTATGAGGGATGCCGATCTTGGACGGAGGTTCCGGCATCGTGGGAAAGATCTCGATTGATCCCAGTGCTCACCGAAGAAGAGTTTCGGCAATTGTTAGAGAGAATTTCCGGACTGGTTCGAGTCTAGCCCATGAAAAAGGCTCTTGTTACTGTGGCACCAGGCTTTGAAGAAATCGAGGCCATTACCTCCATTGACGTCTTGCGCCGGGCAGATTGGTCTGTGGTGGTCGGAGGAACCATGCCCGGGATCATTACGGCGTCACGCAAAACGAAGCACCTTCCCGATAAGGATATCAGCGACGTGCTGGAGGAAACCTTCGATGTCATTGTACTTCCCGGAGGTGCCGAGGGGACCGCTAACCTGTCCCGGGACGCAAGGGTAAAAGCACTCCTGGAGCGCCAGGTGGAGGAAGACCGGTGGGTGGCCGCAATCTGCGCGGCGCCCCAACTCCTTGTCTGGCATAAACTTTGTCCAGAGAGAAAAATTACGGCCCATCCCACCTGCCGCAAGGACATTCCCCAGGATAGACTCATAGAGGGTCCTCGGGTCGTAGTCGACGGCAAAGTCATTACCAGCGTAGGAGCGGGAACCGCCCTGGAATTTGCCCTGGCCATTCTTTACTGCTTGGAAGGAAGCGAGGTGGTACAACGCGTTGCCCAAGGTCTATGCGCCCGATTCGACCCGAGTGAGATCCATCTTGTAACCCAAAAGCAAGAGGCCGCAAAGTAAAAAGCCATTCCTTCGTTAGGGATCCTGGGAATCCAAAGCCCTTTTTGTACCGACTTCTCGGGTGACCTTCGCAAAAGGAAACAATCCCCGACCTTGGTTCTGGTACTTTTATATCTTTGGACTCCCAAAAACGGTGGATGAAAACGTTACAAGGGTTTCTTTCTTTCCGACCAAAGCCTCTTTCCCCCAGAATCATTCCCCCGACTGCGTCACGCTTGGGTGCCTCTGTAAGCTCTCCATTTGGGGTCAAACCCAAAGCGAAAAAGAAAAATCCCGACGCTATGGGAAAAAATGCTCGATCCCGCCGGCTTCCTCTTAGACACCCCCTCCTCTCTCATTCATCCTGGCTAAAGAGTCGTTGCAGGGTATTGATATCGTGACGAGCAGTAAAGGCTTGGAACGTCTCTCCCGGCTCCCGCTTGGCAAGATACACTTTGAGCATCCTTTCGACCAGATGGGGAAGTTCAGAACTGGGAATGGAATAAAAAAGCTGCCTACCAAGCGCTCGGTGCTCTCCAAAACCACCTCCCACAAACACATGATACGCCTCCACCTGGCTCCCCCCGAGCGTACCTTTCACTCCCAATAAACCAATGTCCCCAATGTAATGCTGGGCACAAGAATTCGGGCATCCTGTTAGATGGATATTCACAGGCTGATCTAACTTCACCCGTTTTTCTAAATGCTTAACCAGCTCTAATGCATGCCCTTTGGTATCCGTGCTCGAATACTTGCAGTACCGGTTTCCTGTACACGCAATGACCCCACTGGCAATCGGGCTTTGCTGCCAGTGAAGTCCCATTTTTACCAATGCTTTCTTAACCGTCTCCACATAGCCTTCCGGGATATGAGGAAGGAGAAAATTTTGCCACACGGTCGTTCGAACCTCTCCCTGGCCGTAGTGATCCGCCAGATCGGCCAATCGTAATAGCTGGTTTGCCGTTACCTGTCCCACCGGAAGAGCCACCCCTAGATAGTAAAACCCCGGCTGTTTTTGGGGATGAACGCCAATGTGCGGATGCGCAACGAAAGGCTTTTCTTTCCGGACTTCTCCCTCAAAGCTTCCGTCCTCCCGAAAAGGACTCCGGCGAAGCGAATGTCCAAGCAGTTTCTCGGTTTCCTGCAGATAGCGTTCCACACCCCACTTTTCCAAAAGATATTTTACACGAGCTTTCCGCCGGTCCGAACGATCCCCGTTTTTCAGATACACTTTAATGAGCGCCGCCACTACCGAAACGATCCGATCCGGTTCCACCAAAACGCCCAGATCCGTTCCAAAACTCCCATGTCCGGTTACGCCTCCTAGCCGGATCCGAAAGAGAACTTCCGGCTGACCTGTGTCTGTCCCTACACCCACCGCCCGCACACCAATATCATTCGTATCCTCTACGACCGGAACCAGTCCTCCCCCGTCAAACGCTACATTAAATTTTCTCGGCAGGTCATAAAATTCCCGTTGTGAAAGAATCAAATGAGCAAGCTTGTGACAGTAAGGGGATACGTCTATCCATTCATAGGGATCAATTCCGGTCGTCGCATGAGCAGTAATATTCCGGATGTTGTCAGCCCCAGAACCCCTAGTATACAATCCCACAGACGAAAGGCGTCGCAAGACTTCCGGCGCGTCGCGAACCTGAATCAACCGGATCTGGATATTGGCACGGGTGGTCACCTGGATGTATCCCGTTGTCAACTCCTTGGCTATCTTTGCAATCTCACGCAGTTGAAAACTTTGAAGTTGCCCGGCAGGAATACGAATCCGCGCCATGAACGATTCCTTTACGGGCGAAAGATAGAAAAGCCCGTACCATTTAAAGCGAAACGTATGTTCTCGATCTGGAGCCCGGTTCGCTTCCGCATGCTCCAAAAGTCGGTAATAGGAATCCAAAGGATGCTCTTCCTTTTTCACCCGTTCCTCAAAGGTGAGCGACGGGGATTCCACGGGAGGGGAAGTGGCCAAGGAAGCCTCTTGAGAGACAGCGTCCCAAAAACTGATTCCACGCTCAGCAAGCCCGGCAAAAAACCCTTGAAGATAGCGCTCTTGTACCGGCTGAAGCGTTCCGATCCCAGCCTTTACTTTGTCGACGACAGCCGACGACGCTTTTCCCTTGGCTTCCAGTTCCATAGCAAGCTCTCCTTTCTTTTCAACGGGCTTTGCTCCCGTTGGCAAAGTACGCTAGAAGTTCCTGTGGCCTTGGGGCCATAAGCCTTTCTTTAATAAACATCCTTCCGATATCTGCCTGTTTCCTTAAGTTCGCTCACACGGGCTTGAGCCTCGGGTTCCTTGAGCCCACCCTCCGTTCGGAAAATCTCCACAAGTGCCTTTTCTACATCCCTGCCCACATTGAGGGATCCGCAGACATACACGTAGGCTCCTTCTTGCAACCAGCGATAAAAGTCTTTCCGTGATTCCAACATTCGATGCCACACGTAGCACTTCTCTTCTTGGTCTCGGGAAAACGCTAGATCCAAACGCGTCACAACCCCCATTTTGGCCCACCTTTGAATTTCTTCCCGGTAGTAAAACGTCCCGTCACGATGCCATTCCCCAAAGAAAAGCCAACTGGGACCTGGGCGAGATTCTCCCTCCCTTTCTTGGAGAAAGGCACGGAAAGGGGCAATCCCCGTACCAGGGCCAATCATAATGAGAGGCGCTTCTGCGGGTGGGGGCCGGAAACGGGGGTTACTGTGAACGTAGACGGGAACGCGCGCGCCTTCGGCTGCTCGCTCGGCAAGAAAGCTCGAAGCTACTCCTTTCCGAAGCCGCTCCCGGTCCCAATAGCGAACCACGCCAACCGTCAAGTGAACCACATGGGGATAAACTTTCGGACTGCACGCAATGGAATAGAGCCTGGGCGTTAAGGGCTTGCAGGCATCGACCAGCTCTTGCGGGGACCCGCAGGCCGCCAGGGTCTCTCGACTAAGCCTGGCGATCTCTAAATGGGAGCAAAGAGCCTCCCATAAACCGAGCAACTGCCCGCCAGGCAGTACTACCCAGCTGTCCTTGTCCCATCCCTTCGCGTCGAGAATTTCGGTTACCAAAAGGGGACAGTTTCTGGGAAACACTCCCAGCGCGTCCCCTGAAAGATAGGTAAGCCCGGATCCCTCAAGCGAAATTTCGATATGACGGGTCTCCTTGCCGGCCTGGAGACTTGTCAGAGGGATATTTCGAACCACAGTTGCCAGGAAAGGGTGGTTCCGGTGATACTTCCCGCTCACATCCTCTCGTGCTGCGCGCGCCGTTGTGAGCTGCCCCTCATTTTCCCCTTGGATGCCTTGGGGAAACTCTGGCCCTTCCACCCTGGGAATCCTTTCCAAGAGCGTTTGAATGACCTCCTCCATCCAGCGGTTGGCAGGCCTTTCAAAATCGACGTCGCAATCCACCCTTTGGCACATTCGTTGCGCTCCCAGTTCTTCGAGCCTTTCATCGAGATTGCGACCAGCCTGGCAAAAATGAGGATAGTGGGAATCCCCGAGCGCTAAGACAGCGTAGTGGAGCTTTTCTAACCTCGGGACCTTGTCGGAAGATAGAAACTCCCAGAATCCAACCCCATTATCCGGAAACTCCCCGTCGCCATACGTACTCGTCATGGCCACCAGCCAGCGCTCCTTCTGGAGCTGTTCCCTGGGATAAGCCGACATGGAATAGAGCCGGACCGCCAAGCCTTTCTCTTGGGCTTTTTCGGCCAGGCGTTTCGCCAGCGATTCCGTGTTGCCCGTCTGGCTAGCGTAAAGAATCGTGAGGTAGGCATCACCCCGATCCCCAGGGAGCTCCTCTCGAGGAGAACGCTTTGGGTAATCGCGGCTAGAGAGGAGAGAACCAATCCAAGCCCCGGCCAGGTAACCGTTAATCCACGCACGCTCTTCGGCGCTGAAAGGGGCGCTTTCCGGAATCGCAGGGACGCTCACCCCGTTCTGATGCCAGTCTTTCCTTTCTCCCAGCAGCCGGACCAGCTCGTTTTCTACGACCATCGGTACCCTGTTCCCTGTTGGACCGCTCCTCCTGAGAAGCTCTTGGCCACACTTCCCTTCCCATGCGGACTACTTGACGGTTGTCTCCACTCTCTGGGACCATTTGCGTTTCACGAGAGGCCGCCCAGAGGAGCGAAAGATCCACTGTGCTCCCTCAGCTCCGGACACGGAACGCAGCGAGCCGGCAGAGCCCTCCAGAAGTTCAAAGATTTCTTGCCTGAGCGCCAAAAGAACCGGGTCTTCCCCCAGCTGCCGGCGATCCTTGGGCCGTGGACTGGGGTTTCGAAAGATTTTTCCCACCGTTGCTTCCGGACCATCGGTCATCACCACAATCCGATCCGCCAGATACACGGCCTCTTCAATGTCGTGAGTTACCATAAGGCCCGCGCACGCTGACTGTCCCCAATGTTCCAAAAGGACTTCCTGGAGTTCCGACCGGGTGATTGAGTCGAGCATTCCAAAGGGTTCATCCAACAAAAGGAGCTCGGGCTCCATGGCAAAGGCGCGCGCAACATTGACGCGCTGTCTCATCCCCATCGACAATTCTCCGATCCGTTTGCCTGCAACCTCTTCAAGTCCCACCTTCCCAAGATAGAATCGAGCCTTCTCCCTTCGCTCTTTTCCTGAAAGCTCCGGATGGGTCCCCTCCAGGGCAAGAGCCACGTTTTGCTCGGCCGTCATCCAGGGAAAAAGGCTCGGAGATTGAAAGACCATGGCACGCGTCCGATCCGCCCTTCTCACGGGAACTCCTCTCCGGTAGATTCCGCCTTCCGTGGGAGCCTGAAGACCAGCCAGAATCGAAAGAACGGTGCTTTTTCCACACCCCGAATGGCCAACCAGGCAAACGAACTCCCCCGGCTCGAAACAAAGAGAGAAATGCCGGACGACGAACGTTAACCCTTGGGGTGTCCAAAACGCTTTTCCAAGCTCGCGTGCTTCCCAAAAACCCTTCACTTTTTCTTACCTCGCGTTACAAGCCAACCAACTCCGGCTGAATCATCCTCCCATCTTCCCAGAACTTCTCTCCGGAAGGCCCCCCTCGAAGAAGCTTCTCGAGCAACGCTTTTGCCTTCCTTAGGGAAGGAGATGCCCAAAGCTCCTGCTTTGTCCGTGGACGTGTTCCACCCAGCCGAACCCCTTCAGGAGGCCAAAGCCGTCCACCGGCCAACGCCCACACCCGGTCCCCCAAGCGCAAGGCTTCCTCCAAGTCATTGGTTACCAAGACAATCGTCTGTCCCTGGCTTGAAGCAATCGCCGCCAGTTCCTCTTGCAGCCTGGCCCTTGTAAAGGCATCCAGAGCACTCAAAGGTTCGTCGAGTAAAAGCACGGGGGATCGAAAGGCAAGTGCACGTGCAAGGGCTACCCGCTGGCGCATCCCACCGGAAAGATCCCCTGGTCGCTTCCACGCTGCCTTCGATAGACCCACAAGATCCAAGAGCCGCTTTGCCTCCTGGTCAGGGTCGATACCTGGTAATCGCTGGGAACACTCTTCCACTGCAAGGAGCACGTTCTCGTAGGCCGATAGCCAGGGCAGGAGAGAATAGTTTTGGAAGACAATGGCAGGACACACTTTTCCCCCGCCGCCGTTCGGGTTACCTATCCGTACAGAACCCCGGTCCGGTTCGATCAGACCTGCCAAAATCCCTACCAGCGTGCTTTTCCCCGACCCAGAACGCCCGACAAGACTTACCCATTGGCCCGCTTCCACGCGCCAATCCAGCCCGCGCAAAACCGGAACCACCGATCCCCTTACCCAGTAACTTTTCCAAACCCCACAGACCTCAATCATGCCAATCGCCTCGTGGAACTCTCTCCTCTGGCTTCCAAGCAGGAGGCATACCACGGCGCCCAAGCCAAACCTTTCATCCTAAGCGGGGTTGATGAGTCACCCATGCGTAAAATGAATGGCAACCACCTGCGCTCTCCCCCAAAAGACGCACGCCCAACGCAAAGGGTGGACGAACGAATCCCATTGATTCCGAGCGGCCCGGAGTCGAGTTCGACTAGACGAACAACAAGAGCACCCCGGTGGCTATGCCCCACCAGGTTCGTTTGTCCGGGCGATCGTTTTCTTGTGACGGGAGGCCTCCCCGAGGGAGGCCCTTTCTCCTAAGCTTTCCGCAGGCTCAATATGGACGACCACGTCCTGGATGGGGAAGGCAGAACTGCACAACCGATCCTTCACGGCGTGGGCAATCGCGTGTCCCTCTCGAACGGTAATCTCCGGGTCGACACGTACATGAACGTCTAGCAGGAGAGCCGCTCCGCTTTTGCGAATCCGGCACTTCTCAATTTCACAAACACCCTCCACACAGGCTGCCTCCCTTTGAATTTTTTCCTGCAGCTCCTTAGGAACCGCCACATCCATAAGCTCCCCGGCCGCCAACCAAAAGGAACGCAGGGCGTTTCCACCCACCCAGAGGCTTGCCAAAAGACCGGCCGCTCGATCCGCCCAAAGGAACCCCGGCGAGAAAAAAGTCGAAAGAGAAATACCCACAACGGCAACCAGAGAAGTCACGACATCGGCTCGTTGGTGCCAAGCAGTGACCCGGAGAATATGGCTGGAAAAATCCCCTGCCTTGGGACGAAACATCCGAAAAAGCGCTTCCTTAATCCCCACCGCTACCAAAAGCACGGGAAGCGTAAAGAAACGCGGCGGCTCGAAGTCAGCCCCGGCCAGGGCCAGCGCCGATCGAACCCCGACGACGGCAGCCATGCACCCCAGAAGACCCGATGAAAGAATTCCAAAGAGGGGATCAGCCTTTCCATGCCCGTACGGATGGTTCGCGTCCGGCGGCTGAAGAGAGAACCGGAGTGCTGCCCAGGCTACCACGGCTCCCGCCATGTCAAAGGCCGATTCCAGTGAATCGGCTAAAAGGGCATACGAGTGACCCTGCCATCCTGCCACTGCCTTGAGGAGAGCCAGGCCTGCATCCGCCCCAAGGGTTACCAACCAGTAGCGGGCAAGCCTCGCCGAGTCTCCCATAACCCCTCTAGCCAACCCCTTTTCGGTCGGTGACAGCTCCCAGACTCGCCGGGGAAACCAGTGCAGCAAATTTGGCCAGAACTCCTTGCGTGAAGCGTGGAGGAGGTCTACGCCATCTCCGCAATCTTCCCGCTAATTCCCGTGGCGTAACGTGCAAAGTTATCTCCCGCTTGTCGGCATCGACTGTGATCAAATCGCCGTTTTGAACTACGGCAATCGGCCCCCCTTCATAAGCCTCCGGGCACACATGCCCGACCACAAACCCGTGACTCCCACCCGAAAAACGCCCGTCGGTAACCAGTGCCACATCTCGGCCCAAGCCTCTGCCCATAACAGCCGCAGTGGGAGCGAGCATCTCCCGCATTCCTGGACCTCCTTTTGGCCCCTCATAACGAATGACAATCACCTCACCCTTGCTCACGGTACCATCCAGGATCTTGGCCAACGCCTCCTCTTCGCAATCAAATACCCGAGCCCGCCCGGTAAAGGATTTGGGTTCCTGCCCGCTGAGCTTGGCAATGGCTCCGCCCGGAGCCAGGTTCCCGCGCAGTACTAGGATATGCCCCCTGCGTTTCAGAGGGGATTCCCAAGGGCGAACCACCTCCTGGTCCGTCGGATAGTCCGGAAAGGCTTCCAGATTTTCCGCCAGGGTCTTTCCCGTAATCGTCAGACAATCCCCGTGGAGCCGGTCCCGGCGTAACAGCTCGCGCATAAGCGGTGCTATCCCCCCGACTCGGCTCAAGTCGGCCATAACGAAACGACCACTTGGCTTGAGGTCGGCTAAAACGGGAACCCGCCTTCCGATTCGTTGAAAATCGTCGATCCGAAGCCTCACACCTGCCGCATGCGCGATGGCCAAAAGATGCAACACTGCGTTGGTCGAACCACCAAGTGCGGTAACCACCGTAATCGCGTTTTCGAAGGCTTTTCTCGTAAGAATGTCCCTCGGACGGAGCTCCCGTTCCACAAGCCGTACAAGCAAGCGGCCCGACTCAAAAGCGTCGGTTTTCTTGGCTTCCGATATGGCAAGGTTACTAGCGCTATTGGGAAGACTCATCCCGAGTGCCTCCGCAGCACAAGCCATCGTATTGGCCGTATACATTCCCCCACAGGACCCAGGCCCTGGAATGGCGCACGCCTCCAGCTCGGCCAGCTCCTTTTCCGTAACGGCACCCCGGGCATAGGCTCCCACCGCTTCAAAAACCGAAACAATATCCACCGGCGCACCCCGCCAGTTGCCCGGAACAATGCTGCCGCCGTAGAGGAAAACGCTGGGCCGGTTGAGTCGGGCCATGGCGATCAAACAGCCTGGAATCGTTTTGTCACACCCGCCAATTCCCACCAGCCCATCCATTCCCTGACAGCCCACGACCGTTTCGATCGAGTCGGCAATCACCTCCCGGCTGACCAAAGAGTATCTCATTCCTTCTGTGCCCATGGAAATCCCGTCTGAGACAGCGATCGTATTAAACAAGATGGCTTTACTGCCTGCTTCTTCGATGCCACGGGCGACTTCCCGGGCCAGAAGATCCAGGTGCATGTTGCATGGAGTGACCATGCTCCAGGTAGAAGCCACGCCCAGAATGGGTTTTTGGAAGTCTTGCTGCCGGAAACCTACCGCGTGGAGCATCGCTCGATTCGGGGCCCGCTCGGGCCCCTCGACCACGACTCGCGAGTAGCGTTTACCGCGAAGGCCTTGAGAAATCTCCGAATTCGACATCCGTGGAAAGACTGGAAAATAAAATCTTCCTTTTGTGCCGGTCAACCCTCCAACGCAAAAAAGCAAACGGCGTTCTGGGTGGTCAGTTCGGCAATTGTTTCCACACTCTGCTGGCGTGCTTGCGCCAGCACCCGAGCCACGTGAATCACCCACGCCGGTTCGTTTCGTCTCCCCCGCCAGGGCTCCGGTGCCAGAAAAGGGGCGTCGGTTTCAATCATGAAAGACTCTTCAGGGAGCTGGGCCGCCAGCGCCCGCAATGCCTGCGACTTTCGAAAGGTTACCGTTCCCGTGAACGAGAGCTTCCAACCCGCCCGGAGGATTCTTTCGGCTTGCTCCCAGGTCCCGCCAAAACAGTGAAAAACCGCACGCACCTTTCCCCGATAGGGCTCCAGCAGTTCCCAGGTTTCCTCCCAAGCGTCCCTCTGGTGAATGACCAGGGGAAGACCCAGCTTGGCTGCCAATTGCAGGTGCGCTTGGAAGGCCGTCCGCTGGGCCATCCGAATGGCTTCCGTCTCGACCGGATCTTGGGGAAGACGATGGAAATCAAGCCCGGTTTCTCCCAAGGCTACCACCTTGGGCTCCTGGGCAAGGTGCTCCAGTTCATTCCACAAGTTTGCATCGTTTTTCCCTTTTCCCACATAGGCAGGATGGATCCCAACGGTTACCCGAAGAGCCGGATATTGTTGCGCAAGGCCCAGAAGGCGACGGCTAGAATCAAGGTCGACACTTACGCCAACGATGGAATGGACCCCCTCACAGGCCGCCCGGACCATCACTTGGTCCCGATCGACATCAAATTCGGGAAAGTCTAGGTGAACGTGGGTATCGACTAACCTCATGGTTGGCTTTCCCACCGGGGCATTGGTCTCCACTGGGGTCCCCACATGCCTATGCAATACGGGCGCTCGGTCCAGCGCAACCGCAATCCGTCGTAGGCAACCCGGGCCGTGGGCGGAAGGTTTCGCGAGCGATCCCGATGGGAAGCATGGTGGGTGAGATGGGTAAGGAGCGTAAATCCCGCTCCTAATCTTTCCGCGATCCTCAGGGCCTCAGAAGAGCTCAGATGGGTAGGGTGAGGGTGGTCCCGAAGACCGTCAATGATCAAAACTTCCACCCCCTGGGCCTTGCACCAGGCTTCCTCCGTAAAAGCGTGACAATCAGGAACGTAGGCCAAAAGCTTTCGCCCTGAGGCGCAAAAGAGGTATCCAAAGGTAGCGACCTTGCCGTGGATGACGGGTAGGGGACTTACCTCAAAGCTTCCAAGCAAAAAGTTTTCCCGGATCGCATGCGGGACGGCCCGTACGTAGCCTGTGGGTTCGGCCGGTCCGTCAAAGGCATACGGGAACATCCGTTGCAAAGCCACCAGAGTTTCCTCGGGACCCAAGATCGGGATCGGTTTTCCCGATTCGTCACAGAAACGGCGTAAATCATCAAAGCCTATCGTATGATCCGCATGGGCATGAGTGTACAGAACCGCGTCCACGTGCTCGATTCCCTCCCGCAAACATTGAAGGCGCAGTTCGGGAGCCGTGTCGATGAGATAAGCTTCCTTTCCATTGGTCAAAAAGACGGAGGCCCGAAACCGATGATCCCTTGGGTCTACAGAAGTACAAACCTTGCACGAACATCCAATCAAAGGAACGCCCTGCGAAGTTCCGCTCCCCAGGACAATGAGCGAAAGAGGAGGCCCTAAGGGAAAGCTCTCCTCGACGATGTGGACGTTCCATGGGCGCTCAACCATCGCGTGCTAACCTTTTTTTCGTTTGTCCTAAAAAAGCGGGCAAAGGGAGAATGCATCCCATCCTTTGCTTTGAGTTCCAACTTGCCTCACCCCTCGCTTAAAAGAAAGCTTGGGCAATGGATTGACTCTCCCCCTCGCGCAACGGATATTGGAAAAAGTGAAAAAAGCGGGTATTGTCGGGCTTCGAAGAGGGGAACGGCTCATTGTCGTTGTACAAGAGCGCGGATGCATCGAAGAAGCCTGTTGTCTCAAAGAGCTTGCCCGGCGATCCCAACAAGAGGGGGTCCGGGAAATCTGGATCGATTTAGAAAATTGTAGCTATGTGGACAGCACGTTTCTGGGAATCATGGTAGGCCTGGCCATGTTCATGGGGAAACAAAACGGAACGGTTCGGGTTGTGAAAGCGTCGGTTCGATCTCGCGAGGCAATGGCCGTCCTGGGTGTGGACCGCCTTCTGGGACTATGTTCGGAGGCTTCCGGGATAGAGGGGGAGAAAGTCGAAATCCCTGAATCTGGTCCAACCAATCGGCAACTCGCCAAGGCTTTGGTAGCAGAGGCTCATCGAAATCTCATTGAGTGGGACCCTGGTAATGCGGGTCGATTCCAGCCTGTCTTGGAACTTCTTGGAACCCCTGGAACGAATATGGGCCAATCCTCGTAAGGTCTCTCTCCATGGAGTCGCTACTTTCCATGAGCGGATGGATTCTTTCCGGGCTTCTGGCCGTTGCGCTACTCTGGTTAGGGATTGAGTGGAACCGGGCTCGCCTCAGCCGCAATGAATCGGTGCGAGAACTCTACCGGTATCAGCAAACCGTGGAACTACTGGTTTCTTTCTTAGAAAAAGGTGCTCTCGGTACAGACCCTGAAGCGTTTTGGGAAGCCTTCCTCGATTGCTTGCGACGCTTGATTCGAGCCGGAAGCGGAGCCATTTATCTCCTGCGTAACCAACAGCTTGAGCTAGAGCGAATGGCGGGTCCTTTCCCGCCCCCGATAAGTGTGCCCAACGAGGTGGCCGCCCGGATCCAGTTTAACCTCTTGGAACGGGCCAACTATTTGAAAAGTTCCCCCATCTCACTGGACGCCCCCGTGTGTGTCGCTTCCGTTGCGCGAACGGGAAA
Source organism: Candidatus Methylacidithermus pantelleriae (assembly GCF_905250085.1). GTDB lineage: Bacteria > Verrucomicrobiota > Verrucomicrobiia > Methylacidiphilales > Methylacidiphilaceae > Methylacidithermus > Methylacidithermus pantelleriae. The sequence continues at coordinate 27,654 of NZ_CAJNOB010000034.1, read as the reverse complement.
GCCGGAACTGGTGGCAGATACCCGGTCCGATCCCCGGTTTCCGTCCGCAGGACAGGGAACATTACGGACCGATTCCTACCTGGCAATTCCTCTGGTTACTAACGGCCAGGTTTTCGGAGTGATTGCGTTAGCCCACCGAGAGGGAGGAACTGCCTTTAGCCAGGCTGATCTTGCGCGAGGCATTTCTCTGGCAGCTCAAGCTGCGCTCCTCTATCAGCTCCGGTGTCCGGCCACGGAGGAGAGGCCGGACACGCCGTTCGAGAAAAAACTTCCCAAGGTGGATCTTTCCCTGCCGGAGACGGGTGAAACTCCCCAAATCGTTTCTCCCCTTCCTGAAGTTGGGGAAAGAACGGAATTGCGTCCCCCATCCTTGACGATTGGCAAGCTTCCCGCAGAGCCGGTCACGACTCTCCCCTCCCCCTCCCGGGAACCGGTTGTTTCCGATGCTCTTCCCCGCGTTTCGGGGTTTGAAGTGGCAGCCCGAACGCTCTCTGCTGGGGAAAGAGGGGGAGATTTTTATGATTTTATTCCCGTAAGCGGTCGTCACTGGGGAATTGCCCTTGGAGATGTTTGCGGAAAAAGCCTACCGGCTTCCGTGCTCATGACGAGCTGCCGGGCACTGTTGCGCGCACGTGCTCCCGGGGTCATCTCCCCGTCGGATGTCCTGCGGGAAATCAACCGCTCCCTTTTTGGCGAGGTCCCTGAAGATATGTTCCTGACGCTGCTTTACTGTGTCATTGATGAAGAGACAGGTGAAATCCGTCTGGCGCGAGCAGGACACGAACTTCCCGTATGGTACCGGGGATCTGGTCGTCCTGCGGAGCTTGTCCGTATCCCGGGTCTAGCCTTGGGGATTGATAGCGGGGAGATCTTTGACGGAGAGGTGAGCGATGTAGCGTTTCGACTGGCACCCGGAGAGCTTCTCTTTTTCTATACGGATGGTGTCTATGAAACGCGTAACGCTCAAGGGAAAGAATTCGGTCGAGAAAATCTTCTCCGGCTGGTCGAAAGGGCGGCTGGGGATGGTCCGGCAAGGCTATTGGAGGAAGTGTTGCGAGAAATTCGTCAATTTCGCGGGGATCTCCCCCAAGAAGACGATATTACGGTAGTAGCCATCCGGAGAGAAACGTAAAAGGGGAAGCTCCTCGAACTTCTTGCAGCCGAGCCCCGATAACTACTTTCCTAAGCTTGGATCGAAAAAAAGATTATAGGACCATGAAAAGCCCAGACGCTTCCGTTCCGGATTCTGGGGCCCAAGCCACCGAAGGGTCAAACGAGCCCCAGTACATTTTGGTTTCGCGTAGCTGGCTTGAACAACTGGAAAAAGAAAAAGACCAGCTCAAAGACCGTCTGCTCCGCGCCCTGGCGGAGTGGGACAATGCCCGGAAACGACTCGACCGGGAAAGAGAGGAAATTACTCGTTACGCGAACCAGGAGCTTTTCCACAGTCTCTTACCCGTTATCGATAATCTCGAAAGGGCCGTGGAGGCAGCCCAGCAGGCTACCTCACTGCAACCTGTGGCGGAAGGGTTGAGAATGGTCTGGAAACAGTTACAGTCGGTACTGGAGGAAGCTGGGTTGCAACCGGTGGAAGCCCTGGGCAAACCTTTTGATCCTTTTCAGCATGAAGCCCTTGGCGAGGAGATCCGATTGGATCATCCCGAAGGAACTGTGATCAGCCAGTTACGAAAGGGGTACATGCTTCGGGGGAAGTTGCTCCGCCCGGCCGGGGTTGTCGTGGCCAAGTCCCCCGAAGAAGGGGAGGGTTCGAACGTTCGAAAAGACGCCGAGGGATAGAAGGGTTCTGGAACGCTCGGGGTTTCTGAGCCTCAAGAAAAAAGTCTCGGTTGCTGGTCGAAAAGAAGGGTTATGGCCTCAACGAAGCGAGACTACTATGAAGTATTGGGAGTCTCCCGGGACGCGAGTCCTGAGGAAATCAAAAAGGCTTACCGTCGTCTGGCCATCCAATATCATCCGGATAAAAACCCGGGAGACAAGCAAGCAGAAGAACGCTTTAAAGAGATCGGGGAAGCGTATGAGGTTCTGAGTGATCCCGAAAAAAGGGCAGCGTACGACCGTTACGGCCATGCTGCCTTCGATCCCACGATGCGTCCCGGAGCAGCCAGTCCGGGGTTCCACGATCCGTTCGAAATCTTTCGGGAGGTTTTCGGCGGGTCATCCTTTGGGGAAGGAATTTTTGGGAATCTTTTTGAGGAGGTCTTTGGCGCAAGCGACCGAGGATCCTCGCACTCTCGCAGGGGTCGGGATCTTTATCACGAGCTAGAACTTTCCTTTGAGGAGTCGGTCAAGGGATGCGAAAAAGAAATCACTCTATCCAAATGGGATACATGCTCTCAGTGTCAGGGTGAAGGAATTGAGCCCGGCAGCCGATTGATCCGATGCCCGTCGTGTGGAGGGCGTGGTCAACTCCAATTTAGCCGCGGTTTTCTTGTGATCGCCCAGACCTGTCCCCGATGTTACGGTTCCGGGAGAGTCGTCGAGCGGTCGTGTGCGGCCTGCAATGGGGAGGGGCGGGTTCGCCGGCAAACCAGGGTTCGCGTCAAGGTCCCCGCCGGAGTAGAGGACGGAACCCGATTGCGCCTTTCGGGCTACGGAGAAGCAGGGATCCATGGTGGGCCACCTGGAGATCTTTTGGTAGAAATCAAGGTACGGCATCACGACCTTTTCACCCGACAAGGTAAAGATCTTGTCTGCGAAGTTCCCATTAGCTTTGTCCAGGCAGCTTTGGGCGGGGAAGTACGCGTTCCAACTCTTGACGGCGAAGTAACCCTTCGGATTCCCCCAGGAACTCAAAGCGGGAGGGTTTTTCGTATCAAGCACAAGGGAGTCGCGGACCTGCACGGGGGAGGGCCGGGAGATCTTTTGGTCAAAGTGTACATCGAGGTGCCCACCCAACTCACCCCACAGCAACGAGCTCTTCTTCAGGCCTTCGCCGAGGCGTGTGACCCGAAAACGCATCCGCAACAAGAATCTTTTTTCGCAAAAGCTCGCCGTTTTTTTCGTTAAAAAGGGGAACTGCATCAAAAGCCAATCTCTCACAGAGAATCCCTCATCTCTTTAGCGTGAGACGGCTAGCTGACCCAACGCCGTTCCCCGTCAGGAGGATTTCCCCAAGATGGAAACACCTCTCCTCGTAAAATCCCAACGCTTCCTTCCTTGATACTCCAGGCAAAGCGAAAAAGAAAGCGGCGGCACTGCTTTTTCCCAGTCAGCGACGGAACTAAAACCGATCGCAAGGCCAAAGTCCGCAAGAAAGCCCCGCGCTACCGTGTGGATCGGGTCTTTCGACCCTTTATGAGCAGGTGGGGACCTCGGGCGAAGCTTCCGCCTTCCAGTCAAGGCCTGACGTCCACTTCGCAATCCTTTGCTCCGGCCCCCTTTTCGGTCACTATCGGCGGAAAGACATCGATCCCAAGCACGAGTAGCGCAGGAAAAAAAAAACGATTCCCCGGGGGGATCATCCGGCCGAGCTACGCATGGGTGATCCCTCCCGTACCGTGCACGGAAGCACCTGTTTCAGTCTGTCAATGAGCTGGCTTTGAAGTCGGTTCACTTCCTCGTCGGTTAATGTCCGATCCCCGGCTCGATACGTCAAGCGGTACCCGAGCGATTTATAACCAGCGGGAATCCGGACACCCTCCTGGTCGACAAAACAATCAAAAAGCTCGATTCGTTCCACCAGGGAACAAGCGCAATCCCAAAGTTTCTGCAAAACCTCCCGATGTTCCACCGAGGCGGGCACTAGGATCGCAAGATCACGGCGAACCGGCGGGTGGGCTGGCAGTGGCTGGAAAGACCCAAGCATCCTCAACTTTGGACTGGTTAAATATTTTGCTAGGGAAAACTCAGCATAATAACCCGTAACCTCCAAACCCGTCTGGAGCTGAAGCTCCTCGGAAAGCTCGATCGGACCTTCTACCGGTAAAAGTTCCCAACGGTCGCACAACCAATCGACTACCCCTTTGATATCGTAAAAGTCGACCTCCCTGACAGGAGCGGCCCAGTGAACCTCTCCAATTTCCCCTGCCCACAAAATTCCAAGCCGTTCCTCCTCGCTGACCATGCCTTGTTGGGTCCGGCGGAACACCCGTCCCATTTCGAACAGTCGCACAACCCGGTTGCCCCGACTCACATTGAGTGCGGCTACGTTGACCAGTCCCTCTTTCAAAGAAAGACGCAGCCGCGCATACTGCGAGCTTATGGGGTTGGCCAGCTCCAACCCGTGCTGGTCGCCCTCGCCTCGGGGGAGTAGGGGAATACAAAGGCATTCCTGCCATCCCCGTGCCGCCAGGGCCCGTCGAAGTCGTTCCATCCGGTCGAAAGCTTCATCTACCCGGCCAGGAGCCATTCTCCCAGAAGGCAAGCGCCCGGAGATCGATTGCGTTCCAGTCAACCGCACAATTTCCTCTAAAAGATCCACCTCCTCTCCAAGATCACTGCGCCAGCTCGGAGGAAGCCACACTGCAAAGTTTTTGCCTTCCTCCACACAACGCACCCCGAGTCGTTGCAACATGGCTTGGACCTCCTCCTGGGAAAGGGAAACACCAAGAAAAGCCCAGATTTTCGAATACCGCAACCGTACCGGACCGGGCCCAGGCGGGGGCTCTCCCACGACCAAGGGAGATCTTCGCAAACGAGCTCCTGCAACCTCGCCTAAAAGCAGCACCGCCCGGTCCCGGGCGCGTAGGACCGCTGAAGGGTCTACCCGGCGCTCGAAGCGGTACGCTGCATCCGAATGAAGGGATAACTTGCGAGCGGTCCGGCGAATCACGGCCGGTTCAAACCAAGCACTTTCTAGAAGCACTCGGCGAGTCTGGGGTCCGATCGCGCTTTCTTGGCCGCCCAAAATTCCGGCAAGAGCATGGGCTTTTTGCCCATCAGCAATGACCAACATCGACGAATCCAGGGTATACAACCGGCCATCCAAACCCAGGAACGACTCGCCCGGCTGCCCGTACCGGACGATAATCCTCCCATCCAAAGAGTCGGCATCAAAAGCATGCAAAGGCTCCCCAAGTTCCCACAGGACAAAGTTGGTCACATCGACGACGTTATTAATCGGTCGCTTACCAATGGCCCACAACAGGGCTTGCAACCAGCTGGGACTGGGCCCGACCGTCACGTCTTCTAAAAGCGTTGCGCCGTAGTAAGGACAAGCTTCCGGAACCTCCAGTTTGACCGGCCAATCCAAAGGCTGGTCACAGGGAGCCAACGGGCCCGTTTCGACCGGGAAAAACTCTCCGCAGCCAATCGCTGCTGCCTCTCGGGCTAGGCCCTCATGGCACAAAAGATCCGGCCGGTTGGGGGTCGTCTCGATTTCAAATAGGATATCGGCAGGAATCCACTGGCACAGGGGTGTTCCCAAGCTCCAATCGGGTGGCAAGATCCAAATCCCCTCCGCCTCTTGAGAAATGCCGAGTTCCTTCTGCGAGCAAAGCATTCCATCGGAGGAAACGCCGCGGATTTTCACCGGTTCAATGAGCTTGCCGTCCGGCAGGCGCGATCCCGGTAGCGCCAGGGCCACTCGATCGCCCTGTTTGAAATTGGTAGCACCGCACACAATCTGATGCTCCCCCTGGGCACCCGTGGAAACGCGACACACCCGCAGTCGATCGGCGTTGGGATGACGATCCCAGGAGAGAATCTCGGCCACCACAATCCTCGGGTCTTCAATCCCGTGCCTCCAGAACCGTTCCACCTCAGTTCCGGTCTCCGTAAACCGGTTGAAAAGCTCTTCCGGAGTGCAAGTGAGTTGCACGTACCGGCAAAGCCACCGCAAGGAATAGCGCACGGACTCACCTTACGGAGATCCCTGAGAGGGCGCAAGGCAGCTCTTGCTCCAGCACGCCACCGATTTTTCGCCAGATCGCTCGATACACGGGAAGCCCTTGTGCAAGAAAGATCGTCTCAAACTTGCTTGGCGGGAAACTCCCTACCTCTTCTTTTTCCGGCTGCAACTCCTTTTGCCGCCCAAAATGCTCGACAGCCTGTTCAAAATAGAAAGCCTGGTCAGTCACAAAGCGCACAAACCCGCCGGGAAGCAACGCCAATACAACGTCGGAAACGAATGCTGGGGTAATCAGGCGCCGTTTCGCATGCCTCCGTTTTGGCCACGGGTCGGGGAAAAGAAGATGAATTTCCCATATAGAGCTCGGAGGGACAAAACAACGGAGGAAATACCCAATGTCACAGTGAAGGACTTTCACATGGTCAAGTCCCAAACGCTGTGCCCTGCTGGCAGCCTTCCGAGCCCTTTCAGCTTTCCGTTCCACAGCCATAATGTTCTTGCCAGGGTGGCGAACCGAGTAAGCTAACGAAAAGCTTCCCTCCCCTGCCCCAAGATCGAGAACGACTGGAGCCTTCCTCCCAAAGACGACCTCCCAATCGAGCCGCTGCCCTGTCGATGGCGCCAAGATCCACGGAGAGGGCCAAGACTCCAAGCTCTTGTGTAAGCCCGCGCTCGGCGCAATCTCGCGCCCTCGGGAGCCTCCTTGGAGTTGGACAGAACAGGACTTATCCTCCATTGGTAAAAACTCTTTTCTACCCGGGCACTTCTTGGGAGCTCTTGGCTAGGAAAGGATTTTATTCACCCTGACTCCGCAAGAAGGAACTGGGCCTAGAAACAAAGACTCTTCTTTTACGTTCCGCAAACCCACAAGCCCTTTCCTAAAACCATAGACAACCCTTTTCCTACCAGGGAAGACCGTCCGGGACGCCGCCCGAAAAGCGTTGCCCATGATTTCGCGTGCCGGGGTTTCACCCACAAAGCGTCAATAGCGCCCAATTTCCGCGTTTTCTAAGAAAAAGGCGCGGGAGGCTGTCCATTGTCCCCCGACCGGACATGCGCTGCATGCACCGCTTTGAATCTCTTGCGAAGCCCCGGCCAATACCCGCAAAAATGCTTCGTCGGATGGCTTGCGGGTAGGCCAAAGCTTGACATGACCCCTGTTGCGGCTCGGCTATCGCTCGACTTGCGTTGGCTTTGGACTTTTCGCTCACCTGCCGGTTCCCTCCCTTGCCTATGCGACTCCTCCTGTAAGCGCGACAAGACCCGGCGGTTAAGGTTTTGTTCGGTTTCTCGTGGTTGCAATGGATCCCAGCCTTTCCCACTCGAATGGGTTAGATGCCCTTATGCTTACATCCATGGAGCGGGCTGAAGATCTCCCTTGGGCCCTGGGCTACTTGCAGTTGCGTTGGCTCGGTGGAGACCAAGCACTAGCTAGGATGACTTACTGTGAGAAGAAAACAGCCGCAGCCCCTTTTAGGCCAAAGCTCCCACAGGTGCTAGGGCCCGCGTTCCAATGGCTCGATCGCTAAGCCATCCCGATGGACGGGCTGGCCTTGAATAGCCCCTCCGATACTCCGTGCATCGGCGATCCTCTCAAACCCAGACCAGTGGCTCTTGTCTTTGGGGACGTAAGATCCTATCCCCGCCCCTATCGCAGAACCCCAAGGCCGATCCGGGGAAGTTTGACTCTCCCGGGTGCTGGACGAAGCTCTTCGTCTTTTGGAGCGACCAAAAGAGCCCAACCGGGGATGGCCCTGTATACAAGCCGGCCCACACAATACGCGTCGCACCTCTCACCTGTGCCGATGCATCCAGAAGGCGAATCGAAATCCGTATACGTTTGTCTATGTCTTCTAGGGTTATCACCAACACGCCTACCTCCATGCCGGTTACCCAACCGGGTCGGTTGACAAGTTCGATAGGCTATCCGCCTGGCAAAGCCTGAACTCCCTGAAGAGCTCCGCAGCCGCCTGGGCGTCTGGAAGGGGCTTGCAGCTTTGCGGCTGCCAATTTACGAGACGATCCGGGCGACTGCTTCCAAAAGCGGTTGGGCGTAGAGGCCAAGAAAGACCAGAGCCCCTAAAAGAACGTAGAGGACGACTTGCGCAGGCCAGGGCACCAAAACCGTTTGGGGATGGGAGGGCTCGGACCAAAACATGACCCGGATCACCCCCAGGTAGTAGTAGAGACCAGCTGCAGCACAGGCCAGTCCTACAGCCACCAATAGATAGTGACCGCTCTGCCAAGCCGCAAGAAACACCATGAGTTTTCCAAAAAAACCACTCAGTGGTGGGATCCCAGCCAAGGAAACCATGGCCAGGGCCATGGACCAGGCAAGTAAAGGGGAACGCCGGTAAAGGCCCGCTAGATCACTCAGGTTGTCTCCGCCTCCCTCCCGCCCGACAAGAACAAGAACCAGAAAGGCGCTAAAAATGGCTAGAAGATAGGCCCACAGGTAATAGAGGACCGACGCACACCCTACCGGGTTCCCAGAAGAAAGGCCGATTAAAAGAAAGCCCGCGTGTCCGATCCCCGAATAGGCAAGCATCCTTTTGACATTGCGCTGCGGGATCGCGGCAAGATTTCCCAGAAGCACCGATAGCGCGGCGCAGAGAACCAGAGCCGGTATCCATCGGTCCCGGAGAACACCTGCTGCCAACGGCAGGTTGAGAACTCGCAGGAGAGCCACAAATCCACTCGCCTTGGAAGCCACGGCCAAAAAAGCGGTCACCGGGGTCGGAGCTCCCTGATAGACGTCCGGAGCCCATGCGTGGAACGGTACCGTTGTGGTCTTAAATCCCAACCCGACAAGTAAAAGAAGCACTCCTGCCACAAGAAGCAGGAGTTTCTCGTCCCGGATCCGGGCAGCCCGCGCAGCCACCTCGTCAAATTGTGTGCTTCCGGTCGCTCCGTAGATATACGCAATTCCCATGACAACAAAAGCACTGGCAAGAGCGCCCACAATCAAATACTTGACTGCGGCTTCCAGCGCAGCCGCATCACCCCTCTGATACCCTACCAGCACGTAGAGCGAGAGCGTTACAAGCTCCAGCGCCACAAAAAGGACCAAAAAATCTCGAGCGGAGGCTAAAAGACACATTCCCGCCGCCGAAAAGAGGGGTAGGATAAAAAACTCAGCCCTTTCCTCAGCCGGGGGTTCTCCCAGTAGGGAAAGAAAAGTTAAAAGAAAGGTCGATACGACAAAAAACCCTTTCCAGAAACTTGCCATGGGATCCCATACGTAAGCCCCATGCCAAAATATCCCGTGGTATCCCCTGGTAAAAAGGATTGCTAGGCTAACCAGACCCGTCGCCAAAAGCACAAGTTCCCCCACCCGGCGGGAAGGAAGGGGAAAAAAGCTTTGAAGGCTTAAAAGTCCTAGCGCAACCCCGACAAGAAGAGCCTCCGGGGAGAGCAGCATCACAAACGTTTCAAAACTCATTGGGATTGGTTCTTCCTTTACAATGACAAAGCAAGAAGCCCACGGACTGCGGGCTCAATCACCCTCAAAAGACTGCCGGGCACAACTCCTACAATCACCAAGCTCACCAGGAGCAACATGTACGGGGCTCTCTGTCGCCACAACCCAAGATCTCCCACTCGTTGCAAGCGCTCCGGAAGAGGACCAAAAAAGATCTGGCGCACTGCTCTCAATTGATAGATCGCAGAAAGTACGACCCCCCAGAGAGCCAAAGTGGTCACCCAGGGGAAGGCTTTCCAAGAACCAAAAAAGATCAAAACCTCCCCCGCAAAGTTGGCAAGACCCGGAAGGCCGATCGATGCGAACGACCCAAAGAGAAAAGCGACGGTGAGAAAAGGAGCTTGCGCCGCCAGCCCCCCGAGCTCCGAAAAGGAAAGGACCCCGGTTCGAGATCCAATCTCTCCTGCCAAGGCAAAAAGAAGCGCACTGGATAACCCGTGAGCCACCATCAAAAGGACCGCCCCACTGACCCCAAGTTCATTCCAGGAGGCAAGCCCAAGAAACACGTACCCCATGTGCATAACACTGGAAAAACCAAGCATTAAGCCCAGCTCTCGCTGGGCTAAGGTAACCAGCCCCACATAGATGATGTTGCCGAGCAAAAGAATGAGCCACAAAGGCTTCCATGCCTGCACTCCCTCCGGAAGTAAGGGGAGAGCTACTCGCAGAAGACCGTACAAGCCAAATTTCTTAAGAACGCCTGCATGGAGCATTGCGGCGGCAGGAGGAGCTGTGGCATACCCCAGAGGAGCCCAGGAATGGAACGGGACCAAAGAAACAAGCGTTCCAAAGCCAACCAAAAGCAAAAGGTAGACCCATCGCTGGGCTTCCAAGCCAGGAGCATGCTGGCGGAAGAGCCGTTCTAACTCGGGAATGTCAAAGGTCCGGACTGGGCCGGGAAATAAAAAGAGAAGCCCTAAAATACCTGCCAGAAGAACGAGGCTCCCGGCTGCCAGGTAAAGGGTCAACTGAAGACTGGCCAGTTGCCGGTTTTGCCGTCCCCAGATTCCGATCAGAAGGAAAGTCGGAACCAGTGCGATTTCATGAAACACATAAAAAAAGAATAGATCCAACGACACAAACGCACCCAAAGCTCCCAGAGAAACGAGCAAAAGATAGCTAAAAAACTCCCGACCTCGTTCGATCCGACTCGGCGCAATCGCAACCGCCGCCATGGTTACAATTGCGGTTAAAAGAACCAAGGGGAGATTGATTCCGTCCAAGCCCACGTGGTAACGGATCGCAGGCAGTCCCGCAAACGTGATCCAAGGGCTATCCTGTACAAACTGGAAACCTTGAAAATCGGGATCGAAACCCGCGTAGAGCAAGAGACTCCATACAAGATTACTCCCTGCGGCAAAGACCGCAACGGCCTTGGGGTTCCAAGGAGAAAAGGCAATGACCGCAATGCCCAGGACCGGAATCAAAAGAAGGATCGTGAGAGGAGAAAGGTCCATATTTTCTTTATTTTCCTAGAAACCAGAGGAAAAAAAGAGCCGCACCCAGGGAAAAAACAAACGCATAAAAGCGAACATTCCCCACCTGTACCAGTCGCAAAATTTCCCCTCCGAGGCTAACGACAAAAGCAATCCCCCGCACAACTCCAAATCCAATCAACCATTGATCCAGCCAAGAAAGAAGCCACGCAAGCCGATCCTGGGCCCAAACAATCACCCGATCATACAACTCATCTACATAGAACCGAGCCTCCAAAAGCCTCATGTGGAGTGGCTCCGAAGATCGGTTCAGATAGAGGGTGCAGCCCGTGGCAAATCCTAAACCGACGACCAAAAGAGAAAGCAGGGGTACCGCAAAACTTGTGTGTTCACTCGCAACGCCAAGATATTCCGGAATCCCCACCCACCGGTATCCGGAACCGATAGAAGCAAGACTCAACAAAAGCAAAGGAACACCCATGACCAAGGGACTTTCCTTGGCTTGACTCACGATTTCGGATCGTGGTTCGCCCAAAAAACTCACGATCACGAGCCGGGTCATATAAAGAGCCGTGAGAAAGGTAGTAGCTAGACCTACCGCAAAAAGAGGAAGCGAACGCGACCAAGCCGCTCGCAAAAGGGTTTCTTTACTATAGAACCCCGACACCCCCGGAACACCCGTTAGCGCTAAAGCTCCCACTAGAAAACAAGCAAACGTCTGGGGCATGTAACGGTAAAGAGCTCCCATGCGCCAGATGTTTTGTTCACGGTGATGCAGAGCTACCAAAACCGAACCGGCTCCCAAAAACAAAAGCGCTTTGAAAAAGGCATGAGTTGTCAAGTGAAACATCGCCGCTCCAGGGGAGCCACACCCGACACCCATGACCATAAGCCCTAGCTGAGACATCGTAGAATAGGCCAAAATGCGTTTGATATCATTTTGAGCGACTCCCAACAACCCGGCAAAAAGAGCAGTAGTCCCTCCAGTCCATGCGATCACCTCCAGTGCCTGGGGTGAGGCTTGGAAAACCGCAAACGCCCGGCAAAGCATATAAACCCCGGCGGCAACCATCGTTGCAGCATGGATAAGGGCAGACACGGGAGTCGGGCCCTCCATCGCATCCGGAAGCCACACATGCAACGGAACTTGCGCGGACTTTCCCACGCACCCACAGAAAAGCAAAAGGGTCACCAACCAAGCCAAAGGATGACTCGCGAGTCGATGAGCAACTTCTACATCAAAACTCAGGCTCCCCGTAATCGCCCAATAGGATAAAATTCCTGCGATAAAACCAAAATCCCCAATGCGATTCACAATGAAAGCCTTTTTGGCAGCTTCCGCGGCGGACGGGCGTTCGAACCAAAAACCAATCAACAGATAAGACGCAAGACCTACCAACTCCCAGAAGATATACATCTGCAAAAAATTATCGGCCACCACAATCCCCAGCATGGAAAAAAGAAAAAAGGAAAGCATCCCAAAAAAGCGACCCTGGCCAGGATCATGAGCCATGTATCCGAGCGAATAGATTTCAATGAGAAGAGCCACCGTGGTGACAACCACTAACATGAGTTTGGATAAGGTGTCCAGGCGCATGCCTATTGGAACGACCAGCTCTCCAAACTCAAACCACGGCCAGGGAGAAGGAGCATTCACCCAACCGAAAAAGATTCCCAAAGCGATCAAAGTGGAAATGCCAGCCGCTCCAATGCACAACCAGCTTGCCCAATAACGATAAGGTGCAAAAAGGACCAAAACCAATAGGGCGGCCAGAAGGGGAGCGATCAACAAAAGCCAGGCACTCATCCTGCAGTAGAGCGGCTAGAAACGAAGAACCGTGAGGTCATCGGTTTTCGTTGAGCGACGCACCCGGTAGAAGGCTACGATCAGTGAGAGGCCGACGGCCACCTCCGCCGCGGCCACGGTAATGATGAAAAAGACCGCGGCCTGTCCTAAGGCATCTTGGCGAAACCGGCTCAGGGCAACAAAGGCAAGATTACCCGCGTTGAGCATCATTTCCAAGCACATGTAAATGACCAGTAATTCCCTCCGTAGGATGACGCCAACTAATCCGATCAAAAATAAAAGCCCGCTGGCTCCTAAGTAATGCCCCAAAGTAATCATGACTACGTCCGAGATGCCCGTGTCCTTGCAAAGACAACAACGCCGACCATCGCCAGTAACAGAAGCACACCCACCGATTCTAAGGCAAGAAGATACCTCCCAAAAAGAACCCGGGCAATCGCCGTAACCCAATCCCCTCCCGGGCCGGCCGGTTGAGGTGGCATCGGAGCAGCCGCTCCACTTCGAGCCAGCTCTATAAAGGCTCCGGCTAGTACGGCTGCCAAGACAAAAGCTGCAAGCCCGGAACTCCACTGGAAGGGTTGTGCTTCCTCTTTTTTAATGTCAAGAAGCATGATAATAAAAAGAAATAACACCATCACGGCACCAGCGTACACCCATACTTGAATTGCGGCTAAAAAGTAAGAATCAAGCGTAGCAAAAAGCCCTGCTTGAGCCAAAAGAGTCAGAATCAAGCAAAGAGCCGATGCGATCGGATTGCGATTGAGCACCACACCGAAAGCAGCAAAAAGCATCACTGCGGTAAAGAGCCAAAAAAGATCCGTTCCCATGCGAAATATTTTTCTATCCAGACGTTCTCTGCTCAAGGGACAACATTGAACTGGCCGGGTAAGACCCAAACCCTGGAAGCACCAAAGAAAGACACATACGGTTTGGCTTGCTACTTATTTTTCCACTTTTTGATCGGCCGAGGCAAGATGCCGCCTAGCTCGTAGAGTTTCTCCTTATTGTGGATCATCTCTTCACGGGTCCTTCCTGTAATGGAATAGCAGTCCTCCCGAAGGAAAATGGCTTCTTCCGGGCAAACTTCCTCGCATAGCCCGCAAAAGATACAACGTGTCATATCGATCCAAAATTCCTTGGGAGCCTTTTCCACCTTAGCGTAGGGAGACTCTTCCGGAATTTCCCCCGGTTCGATCCGAATTGCTCGGGGAGGACAGATAAATTCACACAACTGGCAGGCAACGCACTTTTCCCGCCCTTCTTCGTCCTTTACCAGCACGGGTGCTCCCCGGTACCCGGGAGGAAGCTGGGGCTTTTCTTCTGGATACTCGAGGGTCTCTTTGGTTTTGCCTGTGACAGAATCCTTAAAATGCTTCCATGTGACGGCCAACCCTTGAACAACCCCTGGAAGATAGGAGCGTTCCAGCCAGGACAGTTTCGGTCGAGGAACAATCATGTAAGCTAATACTAATCGCTTTCTTTCGTTCCGACAACAAAAGCGATGACCTAAACCCATTCTTCTTACAAAGGCACTTCACCGGAGGGCGGACGGTTCCCCACCGGTCCCTTCCCGAAAAGATGCCCCGAACACGGACCTTGGAAAAAGGGAGAATCGGTGGGCAGGCAGGTGTCAAAATCTCTTGCGGGACACTAGAAGATCAAGCAGAGTACCCCATGCACCTTTTTGCCCTGGGTCTCCCTTCCGGACAAGAATGGTTTTGGATCTTTGTCGTGGTGTTTCTTCTCTTTGGGGCCAAGCGTCTTCCCGAGCTTGCCCGGGGCTTGGGTCGGGCGCTTGGGGAGTTCCACCGGGCGCGCGAAGAGTTTGAGCGCGAAATACACAGAACGGTTACCCCCCCGCCCCCCGGGGCCGTTCCGCAGAACGAATCCCTTGGAGACTCCCCGAAAGACTCCTCTCACGGACCCCAGCAAGGATAGGGGTACAGGTTTTCTCTGGGGAGCTTCCCTTTTTAAGCGTCCTTCCCAGAAAGCCGGTTTGCGCTCCTTCTCGGCAGTGCTTGTGCCCGCTCAAAGTCAATATTCCAGTCCACGCGAAAGTGTCTGCGGCGCTTGGACGGGCAGATCGGGTCTGACGACGGGTCGATAGCAATCACGTTGCCTCCTTGGCAGGGTACTTCCGCTACTTTCGGTTGCTCGACAAACCAAGCGAAGCATTCCCAAGACCTAGCGTTTCTTCACACGCGAACTACGGGCCGTGTGCGAGGAGCTTGTCGTTGACTTCCCCACGGTTTTTTCCCTTCCTTACTTATCCAGGAAGGGAAAAGGATCTGGACCAGTTGGGTTGGGACCCTTTTTCACAGCCTACGGCCCTTCTTGAAGGCTTCTTCTTGGCCTAAAAAGAAATAGCGCAACTTTCTCTCGGGTCTTCTTGCCTCGACCATCGGCGCTGGACTGCACCAGCAAAAGCAGGCCGTTACAGAACTAACAAGCTTGGAGGGATCAACAGAAAAAAACAAAAAAACGCATAACGCCAGGATTGACAGGACCTTTGGCTTCCTTAGTCTACGCCATAGGCAATGGTTCCCCTTTCTCAAATTTGGACTGTCGCCCTCTATGTTTTGCGGCAGCGCTGGTCGGGGAAAAGGCAGTATCCCCTTGTGTTAATGCTCGAACCCCTTTTCCGCTGCAACCTGGCTTGCGCAGGGTGTGGAAAGATCCAGTATCCGGACCATATCCTCAACCGGCGGCTGAGTCCGGAGCAGTGCTGGGCGGCAGCGGAGGAATGCGGGGCTCCCATTGTGAGCATTGCCGGAGGGGAACCCCTCATCCATCAGGAAATTCATAAGATCGTCGAGGGGCTCATTGCCCGGAAAAAGTATGTTTACCTATGCACTAACGCGCTACTCTTGCGGCGTAAACTGAATCTGTTTCGGCCGTCCAAATACCTCACTTTTAGCATCCATTTGGACGGACTCAAAGAAGAGCATGACGACTCCGTATGCCGGGAGGGGGTCTACGACGTGGCCGTGGATGCGATTCGGGAAGCCGTGCGGCGCGGCTTCCGAGTAACCATCAATGCGACCCTCTTTGTGGGAGCTAACCCAAAGAGGGTACGGGAATTTTTCGATCGGGTCATGGAACTGGGGATCGAAGGCATCATGGTCTCCCCTGGTTACAGCTACTCCAAGGCACCGGATCAGGAACACTTTCTTGGCCGCGAGCGGACGAAGGAACTTTTCCGGGATATTTTGAGAAACCGGAAGAAGACCTGGAAGTTCAATTTGTCCCCACTTTTCCTTGAATTTTTACAGGGAAAAATCGACTACGACTGCACCCCCTGGGGCAATCCGACGTACACTATCTTTGGATGGCAAAAGCCTTGCTATCTTTTGGCCGATGGCTATGCCCGGACCTTCCGTGAACTTCTCGAGAGCACGCCCTGGGAGCGATATGGCTACCGGAGTGGCAACCCAAAATGTGCCAACTGCATGGTACACTCCGGCTACGAGGCTTCTGCCATTAACGATACCTTCGGCTCTTGGGGAGGGCTGTGGCGAACCGTTCGGGCAATCGTTCGGTCGGACTAAGAGCCCATAGCTTCCCATGAACGGCGAGTCAGCCCTCGTTTTACAAGGAGTGCTCGGCCAGGGTGTAAAACTCCAGGGGCGGCGTTTTGTTTGCCAAAGCTTGGCCGAGAAAGCTCTTGCCGTGGAAGCTGCCTTTGATTATCGCGGCGACGTTACCTTGGAGCTCTGCGATGGCTCACAAGTCGAAGGGTTTGTGTTTAACCGGACACTGACAGAGTCGTGCGGGACAGTTGAACTTCTTCTGCCTGGACAAGCAGAGCCCTTGGCGATCCCGTATGACCAGATTGTGGCCATTGCTTTCACCGGCAAAGATACGGCAGACGGGCGATCGTATGAAGCATGGAAAGCAAAAAAGGCCTCGGAACGTGCACGGGAAGCCCAGCAGATTGAGAAAGAAATGCGAGCCCAGGGATACTTGTAGCCCACCGCTCCCAAGCTCAACGTAACAGGATGAAAGCATACATCCGCCCCGTCTTTCCCCGATCTCTCCGATAGGAGTCGTATCGCTCCGGATCCGCAGCTGTGCACCGCCCCGAGTCATACACATGGACCACCCCAGCCCGACGGGCTTGCCT
This sequence comes from Candidatus Methylacidithermus pantelleriae, assembly GCF_905250085.1. Taxonomy (GTDB): domain Bacteria; phylum Verrucomicrobiota; class Verrucomicrobiia; order Methylacidiphilales; family Methylacidiphilaceae; genus Methylacidithermus; species Methylacidithermus pantelleriae. Next base: position 10,998 of record NZ_CAJNOB010000034.1, on the reverse strand, counting down.
CTGAATCTCAGCGGCAAAGTCCACCTCGTAATAGGGCGGGCGGATGCAGGGGCTTATTTGTAACCGGATGTCCCAGGGACGGCATCCCCATTGGCGTTTCATTTGGGCAATGGCGGCCCCAACGATATTCCAGGCTGTGCCCTTGCGACCCGAATGGAGAAGCCCGATGACCTTTCGAACCGGGTCCAAAAGGTAGACCGCCGCACAGTCGGCCACACGAACGGCCAGGAGAACCCTTCGCAAGGCAGTCAAAAGACCGTCTGCACCGGGGAAATATCGTGTGGCTGGAGAACGGACGACCGCGACTTGATTTCCATGAGGCTGAGCGGCTTCGACCCAAGCTGCTACCGGAATCCCTTTTTCTCGGAGCTCAGTAGTCAGAACGGCCCGTAACACCTCAGGCTCCAAAGGCGCCCGCAGTGAAAAACCGTGCCAAATAAGGGGACTATCCAACTCTGGGAACCGCTCCCATCGCAAAAAGTGAGTGTGCATGGGCCTACCTGCTCCGTCAAATGGGACACTCACAGTTTACCACCGGTCCTTTTCTTTGCCGCAAGAATACAGGTTGGACCGCGTGCTTTCGCTTTTGGGTCCTCCAACGGATTTCGTGACCGGGGAGCCCAGATGCGTGGGGAGGAGTTCCCTCCAACATATCCACTAGTGGCAATGGATCTCGGGACTCATCCCGTTGAGGGCTAGATTCCAGAAGAGCTCGATTGCTCTACCCGCATACCCTCTCTTGCAGCTGGCTGATCACAGCTCCCCGGTTTACTGGCTGGAGTTATACCGTAGACAAAACGTATCCCTAGAGTGCAGTAGGTAAGAGTGTCTGTGCTACTAGGCGAGCTCGCACACTGAGAACTTTCCGAAGAATCTTTCTTTTTGGGAAATCAGAAGCGTAGGGGCTATCTCTCGGGAGTTAGCGCTTTCGGAAGTTGGGCGAGTCAAAGAAGAGAAAGGATGGCACACGCTCCACCCCTCCGCTGGGACGGCAGTTCGGCCAGTCGTAGGACCCAGTCGAGCTTTAACCCAAAAGCCCCTGTAGCCCAAGTCAACAGTGGGACCCAAACGTAACCTTGCAAGGAGAGTTCTATGGTCGCTAGAGTAAGCGTTCCCGAATCCCCAGCCGGCCGGCGCCGAAAGCGTCCCTCCTAACTGGCATCTTTTGTGCATTTTGTTGCGCAAGTTCAAGCGGCTTTCCCGATGCTAGAGCTTCTTGCTCATCATCGACTTCGTCGGAGAGATCGCAAACCCAGGGGCGGCCCATGGCTGGCAGATCTGATAGGGTCAACAGTACCCGCTGCGCACGGCTCTTGAGAAACCCCGTCACCCGCCTGCCCATGAAGAGAATCATTCCGTCGTGGGTCCGAGCTTTGGCAAAGCCGATTGGGCTTGGCCGCCACCCTCCGGACGGCAACTTCTTTTGCTACGAGGTATTCCGGCAGATCGAGGGGCGGTTGTACAGGCAGGCGTTTCAAAGCAAGCTCAAAGCCCAAGAGGGACACCGGAGCTCTTCGAGAGCAACTTTTTTCTTTCGGCAGTGCCGCGACTGGCGTGCCTCGCCGGGGAGGTGGAACAGTATCCGGCGGCCCGAGGCCTTTTCGCTCCCTACGCAGTTTCCCTTCTCGATGCCGCCCTGGCTCGAGAATACTCCCAAGAGCCAACGCGAAACGCGTGGTAATCGGCGAGGCGGTACGGCTCTTTCTCCAGGCCAAAGGAAAGCTCGGAATGAAGTCAAGAGCGAGCACAACTGTGCTGAGCGCTCTTGGGCCTTACCCGACTCCGCATTTTGGCTAACGTAACTTCCTTAGGCTTTTGACCTTTGGAGTTGCAAGTGCAGGACTTATAAAAACGCGCGTAGGGTCGATACGTTAGGGAATTAAAGGTAAACCATTTCTAAAGTCGGATCATGTCTCTTGTAAGTTGCACATTTGTGCCCAGGAGGCTTGTGCCGATCGCAACGGGAAGGTGTGCCGGCAGGTCGGGGGGTTCACCGGTCCTACCGCGTGGCGAAAGAGGGAAAGAGAAGGAATTGGGCCAATGGGAGGCGGCTCCCGGTCGACAGGCAAGAGGTTGTTCCAACAGGCTTCAAAGGGCAGAAGCTTGTACCCCGGGAGGGCTTACAGCAGGGGTCCAAGAGGAAATGCTTCCAGGGATAAGATGGGAGCGCAAGCGGCGGTTTGTTCAAGCGATCTTTTTTGGGGTGGACTCTTTTTTCCTTCCTCGCAGTGTCCGTTCGGGAACAAAGCCAGGGGGAGGGTATTAGTGGAACTCCACGGGGTGGAGGAAAAAAGCCACTTCGAGGAAAAGGAGCTATACCGGGCGATTGAATGGGCGAAACGGGGTTTTAGAGCTAGCTGGAAAAAGCGCTATCGCGAGGATTCGCTCGGGGGGTAACGGGTCTTGTGCTTTATCATCTCTCCCGTGTGTAGTTTGAGGGAGGCAAGGCCCGAAGGGACTTGCGCGTTATGGAGAGAGCCGGGATCAGCGAGGGGACTGGCACCCAGTGCTTGTTCTTGATTCCGACCCATGCTCAAGGAGTCTCGATTTTCTTGGAGAGTAAAAAGAGTAAAGATTCTGCGGGCAAACCGGGCGAATTCGAAGACGCTTCTCGGGTTGCGCGTGAGGCTCCAACCACGGTTGGGGATCGAAGAAAAAACCCTTGTCTTTGATGGAGGAAGGAAAAAAGCCGGTCGAACTGGGAAGCGCTGAAAGCGCAAAGAGCTTGCGTATCTCACTTGAGCTAAGAAGAAGCCAGGCTCCAAGAGCGATTGTCCGAATCTTCCCAAAAGATCGGGAGCTTTGGCTTACCGACCGGAGTCAACTGATAAAGGTGGAAGGCAATGGGGTTCGATCTTCTCTCATTGCCGGAGGAAAGTGGCCTAGTTCTTGAGCGATCGCGCCCGGCGGGAAAGCCGGGTGGCTTATCCGAAGGAAGTATTGGCCGAGACTCCTCAAGACGATCGCCCAAAAAGCCGATCCGCTCACAGTGGGGAGCCGGGTCGGTTGGGCCGCTCTCTTGCCTCCAAGCCCATACTTTCAATAGCAGCTTTCCCTACTGGGGTGAGCCAGCCTTTTTGGCGCGCACGCGGAAGCTTGAGCGCGAAGGTGGTTGGGATGGCCCATGGGTAGGAGGAGTTCCCCATTCTGGTTCTCTTGAGATTGACTGCTATGATCGGACGACCCTTCTTGCCTAAAGCATCGTGGCGGCTCCTGCCCGCCGAGTGCCAGAAACCTCCCAGATCCCAAGAAAGAGTCCTCGATCCGTGCCAAACAGGAGGCTAGCTGCGCAACAGTGCCGGTTTTCGCCCCACTTCGGCTCGCCAAAAAACACGGCCTTACTGAAGTTGCGGCTTGGGAGTTTGCGGTGTCGAAGCTGGGAGAGTGGGAAGAGTCATTTCGGGGCGCGGGTCTGCGGTTAGGCTTTTAAGGAAAGAGACAATTCTTTTTACTTCCACGTCTGAAAGCTTGCGATTGAGCTGTACGTCCGCCATGATGCGGACCGCCTGTCCAAGATCCCATACGGAGCCGTCGGTAAAGTACGGAGCCGTTAGCGCTACGTTTCGAAGGGAAGGAACCTTAAAGACGTAACGATCGGCCTCGTTTTTCGTGACTTCGTACCGCCCCAGATCTTTGAACCCATCCGGTTTTCGGAAAATCCCAAACTTTTGAAACATTCCTCCCCCCACCCCTACGCCGTTATGACAGCTTATGCAGCCAACCTGAACAAAAGTCTCAAGTCCTACCTTCTCCTCAGGGGAAAGTGCCTGCTCGTCCCCCTGCAAGAAACGATCGAACCGGGAAGGGGTAAGAAGGGTTCGTTCGAAAGCAGCGATCGCCCGAGCCGTATTCTCAAACGTCACCGGATCCTTATCCCCTGGAAAAGCCTTTCGGAAGCTTTCCTGGTAGAAGGAAATACTCTTAAGCCGGGCTACAATAAGCTCTGGGGTTGCGGCCATTTCCTTAGGATTGACCAGGGGACCCTTTGCCTGTTCTTCCACATCCTTGGCCCTCCCATCCCAGAACTGCGCCACCTGAAGAGCAGCGTTAAAGACCGTAGGCGCATTCCTGGGACCAATCTGCCAAAGGTGGCCCACCGATGTTGGCAGGCCATCGACCCCACCTGCAGCCAGATTGTGGCAGCTATTGCAGCTAACGACCCCGCTTTTGGAAAGCCTGGGATCAAAAAAGAGGCTTTTCCCCAAGGTAACCTTTTCCGGCGTCACCGGGTTGGAGGGATTATCGGCGACCCTCGGAAGGATGCCAAAAATGGCCCGGCCTTTTTCCGGAGTTAGGGGCTCTTGTTGTTGAGTAAAGGCGCGTAGGGAAAATCCCAGGAGGAAACAAAGAGCTAGGAGTCCAGCTTCTAGCCCTGTCGCTTTTCGACACACGGGTTTTCGTTCGAGAGAAAAGACTTTGCTACACAGTAGCTTTCTCTCCGAAGGCATTAAGAATTCCTAAGAATTTTTGCTCGAAAGTCAACCAAAAGCTAATAGCAGTGGACGACTGAGGTATAAGGAAGACTTACCTAGCTCGGAAGAGCCGGGTTTCCTTTCTCTTTGAGACGTGATTTAGGCTTACCTAGCCCTTTTCGTTGCCGATTACGCATTTTAAACGAATCTAGTCCTTCTTTGCCGTGCCCGCCCCTATAAAGCCGCCTCTGGTCTCAGGCCGGGCATGCAGGCTTTTGGCTTGGGGACTTTCTCCCCCTTTACCGGGCCTCATTGTGGAGAATTACTCCCTTCGAGTAGCCAGCTGCCGGGCGAAGCGCCCTACTCATTGAGCTAAGACCCAAGAAGTGCCCGCTCTCCTAGGGTAATCGCGACAAATGCATGACGCTTGGCTCCTTCTTCCACTACTTCCCCGCGCGCGGCCATCGGTATGCGTCAGAGCCTGAGCAGAGGTCCAAGAAGCGACTCAATGGTCGAGATGGGCCGCCAAAAGTGCGCTCCCTTCGTGAAGGGATCGGTCATCCAAAATGGTTGGCACCGATTACCTGTTTACTCTCCAACGGCTAGAGCGAAAGCTTGGGTTTCTGCCCACCCAAGAGAACGCTCTTAGGTTCTTCCCTCAAGAAGGGATCGCTCGTTGCGTCTTTTTAACGGATTGCCTCGCAATCGTTGGCCACGATTCGAGTCCCATCCTTTGTAACGGGGCCTCCTGCCAAGGGACTGGAAAAATCTCCATGGAGAACTAGAGCCGTCTCTCCGTCTTCCCTCTGGGGTTCCTCACAGTGAGATCCCCAAAAAATCTCTCCCGAAACGGGGCACGAGGGCCGAAGTTTGCCCCCAAGTCTTCGAATCGCAACCACAGAATCGCTGCCAGCCACAACCACCAACAAACCAACTCGCGAGCGAGGGGGCTAGTCATCAGGTCCCGGATGGCAAGGCATGAAATAAAAGTAAGGTCATGACAAGCTTGCTCCTGACAGAGAACGCCCCAAGCCAGTGTCATTTCCTTCCCTACGCCGAGCCGAAACCCTGGCCATTTTTTCCAATGGAGACAGGAGGGTTGTTGCGGCCATGGGGCAATGAAGTGAACCAGCTCTCTTGCCCTAGGAATGGATTGGCCAGCCGTGAAGGGGTTCCGCGACCCGGTAACCAGGAAGAGCCCAATCCTTTGGCCGGGTGTTGTCCTGGCCCTCGCAAGATTGGCCTTGTTTGGCTTGCGATCGTAGGTCATTTTGTCGCGAGGGAAGGAGGCTGGATGCGGATCGGTGTCATTGCCAACCGGACCAAAGCGGGCGCCCTTGGTTTTCTCAAGACACTCAAGGATGTTTCAGGCCAGTACGGCGTCGAACTTTTCTGGGAGGAGGGAACCGCTAAGCTCCTCCATCTTCAAGGACACACACTGGAATTTCTCCGGGAAAAGGCCGACCTTCTCCTGGTCGCGGGAGGGGATGGTTCCATTCTGCGGGTGGTACAGTCGATTTACCCAAGCCAGATCCCCATTCTGGGCATTAACATTGGGGGACTGGGGTTTCTCACCGCGGTAACAGGAGATGAGATAGGAGCGGCTCTCACCCACATTGTCGCGGGTAAGCTTCGGTATAGCGAGAGGCTGGTACTCCAAACCAGAGTCCGCGCCGGAGGCAAAGAAAGTGAAATTCCCTGTGCTTTGAATGATCTTGTCGCCTTTCGGACCACGGCTCACATGGCACGCCTGCGAGTATTTTCCGGTCCCTTTTTGGTCAGCGATTACGAAGCTGATGGTCTGATTGTGGCAACGCCAACCGGTTCCACCGCCTATGCCCTTTCCGCAGGAGGTCCTATCGTTTTGCCGGAAGCAAGAGTATTTACGCTCAACCCCATTTGCCCGCATACCCTGACCAACCGGACACTTGTTCTTTCTGCCGACTCCACCCTCCGGATCGAAGTGCCGCCTCGTTGTGCTCCGGTCCGTCTGGAGTTTGATGGGCATTCGGGCGGTGTTTTGCACGCAGGCGATTGGGCAGAGGTCGGTGTCGCTCCCCATCCTGTGCGCTTGGCCTTTTTGGCTCAAAGAGATTTCTTTGGAATCCTTCGCCAAAAACTCGGTTGGAGGGGGACCACGCTCACTAGCCTCGCACTGGAAGAGCAAGCCCAACCGGAAGCAAAATAAAATGGTGGAGGAGGATATGCTGGTCTCCGATCTTCTATCTCCGGAACAAATCAAGTTGGAACTTACTAGCACGACCCGGTTGGAAGCCATCTACGAGGTTGCCCTCCTTCTGGAACATCATCCTTGCGTCGTGGAGTTGCAAAGCTTCTATCAGGCGGTGGTAGCGCGCGAGCGGCTCCAGTCCACCTATGTCGGAGAGGGGGTCGCCTTTCCCCATGCTCGCACCGATTTTGTGAAAGACATGGTGATCGCTGTTGGCCGGAGTTCCCAAGGAATCTATTTTGGCGACGCCGAGCGCAAAGTTTCCCTCATTTTCCTTCTTGGAACCCCCAAGCGCTTGACAAGCCATTATCTGGCTCTGGTGGGAGGGCTTGCAAGACTAGTCAAGGATACCACGGTGAGAACGCAGTTAATACAGGCACCCACGGCGGAGCGTTTTATCGCTGTTTTGGAAGAAGCGGAAAAGCGTATTTAGGTTAGGGATGGCAAGGTCAGCCATAGAGAGATTTGGATGGGTTGCCCAATAAGAAGAGCTCCGCAAGCGGGTGGATAAAAAGCGCGCCAATGCTTTCCCTACGAACACAGAATTGTGGACGGTCCGTCTTTCCATTCTCGTACTACCCTTCGGATCGGGATTGATCTTGGAGGGAGCAAATCAGAAATCGCTCTGCTCACCCCAGATGGACGAACCCTGTGCCGTTACCGGCGCCCAACTCCCCGTGGGAGTTACGAGGCCATCCTTCAAAGCGTCGTTAGCCTTGTCCAAGAAGTAGAGGATCGGTGGAAAGTCCGGGGAATTCCCATAGGCATCGGTACTCCAGGATCGATCTCCCCGGAAACCGGGCTCCTGCAAAATTCCAATATCACCGAGCTCAACGGAAAACCCTTGCGAAAGGACTTGCAGGAGCTTCTGGGACCCAGGGTCCGGATCGAGAATGATGCCAACTGCTTTACCCTTTCAGAAGCTCGGGACGGAGCCGCCTGTCATGCTCGGGTCGTATTTGGAGTGATTCTAGGAACCGGAACAGGCGGAGGCATTGTCGTAGAGGGCAAACTTTTACCGGGAGTGAACCGGGTAGCCGGCGAATGGGGGCATAACCCCCTGCCCTGGCCCACCCCGGAAGAATTTCCCGGCCCGCCGTGCTATTGTGGCAAACGGGGCTGCATTGAGACCTTTCTTTCCGGACCGGGCCTTTCGCTGGATTTTCGAACGAAAACCGGATTAGAGCTCTCCGCGCAAATCATCGCGGAACGATCTCGTCAAGGAGACATGCAATGTAGGGAAGCGATTCTCCTGTATATCGACCGCCTAGCTCGTTCTCTTGCCTGTGTCATCAACATCCTGGATCCCGATGTGATTGTTCTAGGAGGTGGACTTTCCCAGATCCCCGCTATCTACACGGAGATTGGAAAGTTTTTACCCCGCTATGTTTTCTTTTCCCATACGCCTAGAACCAGGATCGTCCGCAACCTTCACGGGGACTCAAGCGGTGTTCGAGGTGCAGCGTGGCTTTGGGATCTGGAAAGTTGAGAATGGTCCTAAAGGCGATTCTCCTCTGTGCGAGAAAGGAGACCGTCTCTCCGTGATCGGGCGAGAGCGCGGGTGAAGGTGGGGACACTCAGCCCTCTTTCCTCGTTCAGTCTTCCTTCAAGCGACTCGTGTTTGGCTAGCTCGGTTGAGCGTTTCAAAGTTTTGTCTGGAACAAGAAAACGGACCAAACTTGCATAGCACCGACGAGAATAGCCAAAGTGGCAAACCATGATCGCTCTGGTCCAAAGGGTGAGTCGAGGCGCTGTCTACATCGGAGGCAAAAAGATTGCGTCCATTGGTCAAGGAATCCTTGCTTTGGTGGGGATCGAACGGGAAGACACAACGAAGGCGGCTGACCGGCTTGCGGAGCGGATTCTCACGTATCGCATTTTCCCTGACGCCCAGCACCGAATGAACCGATGCCTGGAAGAGATTGGTGGCGAGCTTTTGCTTGTGCCCCAGTTCACCCTAGCTGCCGATACCCATAAGGGCACCCGGGCAAGTTTCGCCAAGGCGGCACCCCCCGAACAGGCTCAGAAACTCTACCAATACCTCGTAGATCGATTGCAACAACGATACCCGAAGGTTCACAGTGGCGTCTTCGGCGCCACCATGTCGGTTGAGCTTACCAACGAGGGCCCCGTGACTTTCTGGCTGCAGGCAAAAGGCTAGGGAGGCTTAAACAAAGAAATTGATCCAAATGGGAGTCCTTGCCCTACAAAAAACGTTACCCGTTACCTTACCGGAGGAGACTTCTGTAACTTCCGTTGAAGCGTACGCCGGTGCATCCCAAGGCAACGAGCGGCCCGGGTAAGATTCCCCCCGACAACCCTGAGGACCCAATGAATGTATTGCCACTCTATCCATTGAACAGAAGGAAGAGCCGGTGAATAGATCTCCCGGCTCCCGCCATTGGGCAGTTCTGACGCTCGACGGGAAGGAGTCCTTGTAACCTGAACGGGAGGTAGCCATTGCACAAACAAACGAGCGTTTGCGAGCCGACCGGAACACGCGAGCCGGCAGAGAAGAATCGGCAAGGAGTCAGGAGAACAAAGAACGATAAGCGGACCTTCACCGGAATGTTTTTGGAGAAAAAATTCCCATTCCGTGTTGCCATCTAGAACCCTATGCGCGATCGCATTATGATTTAACCGTTCCGATTGCGAATCACTGGGGCATTCCTCCGGAGTGATTACATAGACAATGGGCCTGCGTTTTTGCCTTCGGATAGTTTCCTGGTGGGAACGTCCCGGTACGCGCATCCAATCTACTAAGGCCCGTGTTAGCGAGCATACGCAAAAGAAAAACTTACAACGTTATCTTTTTTGTCACATAGATCGGTAAATATGGCTGCCTGTCGCTAGACTCAGGGGAGTGCAACCGGGTAGCGTAGAACCCGTGGTAAAGAGGATTTTCTTTGTCTCCTTTCGCTTCCTTTTTCTAGGGTTCCCTGTGTGGGCTTCTTTTGGTTGGATGAAGGCCTCACAGGCAACCAGCTTCCAAACTCCTGACTCTCCCCCCGAAGAGAATGTACCCTCTGGGCAGACTGCCCCCTTAAGTCCAACTTCCAGCCGCAAGCTCCCAAGTGAGCTTCCTGAAGTCACCGTTGTTGGACAAAAGCCCGAGTCTCTCGTGATTCCGGCTTCAGAAGAAGCTCACGAAACGCTAAGTCAATTCCCAGGTGGCACCAATTACATCGGTGCCAGCGAATATGAGCGCGGGAGAAGCTCAACTCTGCAAGACGTTCTTGGTTTCCAGGCTGGCGTTTATATCCAGGAAGCCTATGCCGGACCCAACGACCTACGGCTTTCCATTCGAGGTTCTGGGCTCGCTAGGCCTAACTACGGAATCTGGGGAACCATGATTTTGCAGGATGGGCTTCCCTGGACCTTTGCTGATGGGGCTACGTTTGCCCTCTCCAATATTGATCCCTTGGCCATGCAGTACGTGGAGGTCTATCGGGGTGCGAATGCCCTTCCCTACGGGAGTGCAACGCTGGGGGGTGCCATTAACTTTGTCTCGCAAACCGGCTATAGCTCTCCGCTTTTGACAGCGCGATTTGAAGCCGGAAGCTTTGGATATCTTCGAGGGCAGCTCGCAGGCGGGACCGTGGAAGGGCCCGTGGACGCTTACGGATCGTTATCGGAATTTTATGAAGCGGGCTTTCGCGGGCATTCGGAGTCTAACTCCATACGCCTCACGGCAAATGTAGGATACCGGATCGGAGACGACGCGGAAAACCGTATTTACTATAGCTACATCAACCAGAGGCAGTACCTTCCGGGACCCCTCACCTTAGCGCAGACCGAATCCGATCCGGAGGAGCCAAATCGCGCGTTTTTTCGAATGAACTTGCGACGTTTCTGGGATCTTTCCCGGATTGCCGACCTTGCGACCGTGCGAGTCGATCCCGATCAAGACATCCGAACAGGGATCTACTGGCAAAATGCGCAACTTTGGCATCCTATTTTTACCTTTCTCCACGCTTCCTACAACGATTTTGGCGCTCTCTTTCAGTACCGGGGTTCTGGAGAACTTTTCGGGCATTCGGACCGCTGGGTGGTGGGGCTTCTCCCCCAGGGGGAGTTTCGAGGGGAGACCGATTTTCAAATGTTTTTTGGCCGGCCCGATCAAGGACCGCTCCAAGCCAATAGCTTTTCTGTTGCCGCTACCGTTCCCTTGTATGGAGAGAATCGGTTTTCCATCACGGACGATTTTACCCTTATAACCGGTCTTCAGCTCGCTTGGGCCTATCGTTCCAATGAGGCTTTTACTTTTATTCCTTCTCCCCCTAGCCACTTTACCGGAAGTGCTTCCAGTTCCAAGGATTACTATGGAGTCAATCCCAAGGTAGGGATCCTGTGGGA